>NZ_JADEXP010000562.1 GCF_015207065.1 Leptolyngbya cf. ectocarpi LEGE 11479
GGGATAATCTCCGATAAAGCCACTGATGATGCGACTACATCAAGTTCATCAGATAAAAAAACAGCTGTGGCCCCGTCGGCTTTGACTAAACGTCTGAGTGAGGGTACCCATAGCCTATTGCCCAATCCTTCAGACTTAAAAACGCAGGGCATTGCAGCTTACGCTCAAGGGGATTATGCCCAAGCGATCGCATCTTTAGAAGCGGCCTTAAAGGAGAACCGTAACGATCCAGAGGCGTTTATCTATTTGAATAACGCCCGCATCGGTGATCAAGCTGCCCATACGTTAGCTGCGATTGCACCGGTTGGGACCACCAGTGAGATCGGTTTAGAGCTTTTGAGGGGAGTGGGGCAGGCCCAGCAAGACCTCAATCAATTGATTGGGGACAATGGCATACCGATAAAAATTTTGCTGGCTAATGATGATAACGATCCTAACCTGGCTAAATCAATCGCCACTGAGTTAGTAAATCGGTCCGAGGTTTTAGGGGTGCTAGGCCACTACAGCAGCGGCGTTACTCTAGAGGCCGCCCCCGTTTACGACCAAGGCAAACTGCCCATGGTGTCCGCTGTCAGTACGTCGGTCGAGCTATCGGGATTTAGTCCCTATGTTTTTCGGACCGTGCCTAGCGATAGCTTTGCCGCAGCGGCTCTGGCCCGTCATATGATCGACGGTCTGAATGCTAAAAAAGCTGTGCTTTACTACGATTCCAACAGTGCCTACAGTCTTTCATTAAAGAGCGAATTTACCACGTCTGTCTTTAGTGATGGTGGCGAGGTTATGACTGAGTATGATCTCGCTGATGAGAGTCTGGATGCGGAGCAGCAGATTGCCTTAGCTAAATCACGGGGGGCGGACGTGATTATGCTGGCGTCTAGTACCGATACACTGGAGCCGTCTTTCGATGTGATGGCTGCGGTTAACCAAGAGCTGCCTTTGCTTGGTGGAGACGATCTGTATCATCCCCGAGTTTTAAAGGAAGGAGCCACCGATGCTGAGGGGCTAGTCGTTGCTGTTCCGTGGCATGTGCTCTCAGATCCAGAGTCTCAATTTGTCACCGGGTCGCGTCAGCTTTGGGGAGCGGATGTTAGCTGGCGTACCGCCATGGCCTATGATGCGATCGCATCCCTCGGAGCTGCCGTCATTACAGCTCCGAGCCGCGAAGGCATCCGCACCGCATTACAAGAGGCTAACTTCTCAGCGGATGGAGCGACTGGCGATGTCCACTTTTTGCCCTCGGGAGATCGCAATCGGGCTGCCCAGCTGGTACAAATTCAACCAGGCAACCGGTCTGGTCTCGGATTTGACTTTATTCCCATTGATTAAAGTGCTTTGAGCGGCGTTAAATAAAGTTCCTTTCGACTCCGCTCAAGGAACAGAGCAAAGCCGAAAGGAACGGCTTATTCCGTCGCCTCAGACTCTATCGACTCTGAAAACCAGAAAAAGTCGGCTAGCTCGGGGGCTGTAGATGTGGGATTAAGCAACACACTGTAGGCTACCAGGTCATCGCCCAGACGGCGCTCCACCCGGCTGGGAATACCAAAGCCATAAACAATGTGGCCTTCTCCTGCCATAACAAGCACCTGGGTATTAGGTGCATCAGTTACAAAGTCGGCCACCGATGCGGCCATAGTTTCATCCCAGAGCACCTGGGCTGCAAAAAAATTCTCAAAGCTGGGGCCACTATTGCCATGGCCACCATGCTGACTAAACACCTGGGCCAGCATGGCCTGATAGTTTTCGTTGCTGGTGTCGATGTCGGTCAGGGGAGGAATATGCTCCAAATCCGGCCCTGTTAGGCTAGTTAAGCCCTCTCTAGCGACTTTCTTGGTGATTTCTCGGGGGGTGTTGAGGGCAATTAGCGGAATTTGGTTGGCCTGGGCATATCGAATAATCGGTGCATAGAGTTCCCAATCAAAGCCCCAGCGGGTTTCATATTCGCTTTGCTCGACTAGGTCTGCTTCGGTAATCTCACCGGCAATGTATTGATCTAACACCGACTGAAATGGACGCTGAAACATTTCTAGACCGATGGCAATGTCGCCACGGGCCTGATGCATCGCTGTGATGATGTCTAGCTGAGCAATGTGGTCGGCCTCATCGGTATGGGTTTCACCTAAATAAATGACATCAGCCTGGACTAAGTCAGCGAGAATGTCTTGGTTTGACGGCTGGGTGCTTTGCAGGGCTGGATCGGTGGTTTGAGTGGTTTGTGCGATCGCACCGCTCAATGCCCCAGGACCTGCGGTTGGAAAAATATGATGCCGCCCAAGACCTGCCCCAACGACCAATAACGCTCCGCAGCATCCCAGCAACCAAAAAGAATTCACAACCTCAGCCCTTATAAAAAGTGATTTAGACGTAGTCTAGCCCACTTTTTTG
>NZ_JADEXP010000563.1 GCF_015207065.1 Leptolyngbya cf. ectocarpi LEGE 11479
CAATACCAGGCTATCTCGCAGCTGTGTTGGCGTTCCCATCTGCTGGATCTGCCCGTCATACATGAGGGCAACACGATGGCAGCGCTCAGCCTCATCCATGTAGGGCGTAGCCACCACAATGGTGACTCCCTGGTGGGAGAGAGTGGCCAGCACATCCCAAAACTCACGTCTGGAAACAGGATCCACACCCGTTGTCGGCTCATCTAGAAGTAATATCTGAGGCTGAGCGATCAGGGCACAGCAAAGAGCCAACTTCTGCTTCATACCACCAGACAGCTGCCCTGCTAAACGATCTGAGAACAGATCCAGATTCATTAACCGCAGATATTGATTGCGCCGCTCCTCAAAGTGCTGGGTCGGCACCTCGTGGAGACCTGCCGCATACCGTAGATTCTCATCCAGGCTGAGATCCAGATAGAGTGAAAAGTGCTGGGTGAGATAGCCCGTTTGCAATCGAGCATCCCGAGGCGCACGCCCCAGAATAGTAACGCTTCCCGATGTTGCCTCCATAACGCCCGCCAAGATTTGAAACAGCGTGGTCTTGCCAGCGCCATCGGGTCCAATCAGCCCAAAGATTTCGCCTCGCTGCACCGTAAACGTTACATCTTTTACAGCAGCCACTTTGTCATAATACTTATACAACGTATCTAACTGGATAGCAGGGATTGCGAGTGCTGCTTCTGGCTGATCAATCTGATGAGTTGTTGAATACATGGTTTGATTTGTCCACCCAAGACTAAGATCAAATCGGCATCATTCGAAGTGAATTTCGCCATCGGCAGGCATCCCAGGTTTGGCAAATCCTTCGGGATTATCAATACTCAGCCTTACACCAAACACCTGTTGCACTCGGTCTTCTCGGAAGTAAATATTTTCGGGAGTAAAGGAGGCCTGGGTGTCAATGGAAATGACCCGAGCGCTCAGGGGTTGATCAGGAGCCGAATCCAGAAAGATACTGGCCGTTTGCCCTACTCGCACTTTACCAATCTCACCTTCGGGGATAAAGCCTCGAAGATAAACAGTATCAAGGTCAATCAGCGAAAGCAGCGTACTACCGGTCGTGACCACTTCTCCTGGTTCAGCACTGCGAGCAGTAACTACACCGTTTAAGGGACTAGCAATCGTCAGATAGCCCATGCGAGCTACAATTTCTCGTTGTGCCGCCTCAGCCCTGGCAACGTTATCCTGTGCTGCCTCGGCCTGAGATTGTGTCTGAATCAATTGTTTTTGCAAAACGTCCAGCTCAGCCATGCGGATATCTGGATTGAGACGGGTGGTTTGGGCCTGGATCAAATTACCCTCTGCTGCATTAACCTGTCTTTGAGCGGCTACAACAGCAGCTTCATGCACATCCAGTCTGGCTGCGGTTGTTTCAAATGTGGTTTGGGCTTGATCGGCTCGTTCTTGGGTAGCGGCACCCGCTCGGGCGAGTTTGATGTAGCGATCGCGTTCTACCCTGGTCAGCTCCAAGTCTGATTTAGCAGCGATTAGCTGCGCTTCTGCTTCTGCCAGTTGAGCCTGCTCTGTCGCTAGATTAGCCTCAGCCTGGCTGACCTGACCGACTGCATCTCCCTGAGACTGTTCGAGACTCACCTGGGCTCGCCGAATTTGACTTTGCAGCACCTCAATCTGTAACCACGCCTGTCGTTCCTGCTGTTGAGCTGATGCCAGCTGTGCTTTAGCCTCGTCTAGTTGGGCCTGCACTTCATCATCATCAAGCCGGACAATCACTTGACCATCATCGACTGGGTCACCTTCTCTAACGGCCACAAACTCTACCCGTCCTGATACTTTTGCGCCTACATCTGTTTCGTAGCCTTCAATGCGACCACTCAACTGAAGAGTGTCTGTTGAGGATCGCGACAAAAAGTAGGTCGCGGAGAAACCCGCACCCACCATCAAGAGACCTAAGGGCACCAGGACACGCAGTCTGTTTTTATGTTTACTTTTCGATACGTTAGAGGCAGTGGGATGGGGCTTGAACCGGGCAACTAGCTGGTCGAGATTCAGCCGTAAACTTGGCAAATGCATGGACAGACCTCATCGTTATAAGACCGAGAGGGTTTGACTTTCACCGCAGTTAAAGTCAGCTCTATCTTGAACTTAGGTAGTAGATATGAGGAACTTGTGAGGCAGTCAATCATGGTTACCTAATCAGACAGACTGCTTTGAGTGGAGCTACTTCGCCAGTAACGCTCCAATTGCTGACGATTTTTTTCGATTACATAGTCTCTGGTCCAGCACCGTTCTAAGAGGATGTTTTAAAAGGTAGAGGGGTGTATCAAATCATGCCAGTCTCCTGAGCATCAAGCGAGTCATGGCAATATAAATCATGGCCTCAGATGATTCGGGTAAGCGTTCATAATCCTTACTCAGGC
>NZ_JADEXP010000564.1 GCF_015207065.1 Leptolyngbya cf. ectocarpi LEGE 11479
GCACACCGAAACTCAGAGAAATAGGGACCATAACCGGAACTCACATCAACAGGGTCGTTTCTATCTTCATTAACCTTATGTCCTTTATTTCTGTATAAATTGATGCCGTTTGAATTTGGAATTGCTGGGGACTGTAAGATATTTATTCTGGTATTGTAAATCCTTAGCATTCATCGACTGCGCAGCTTCAATCTCACGATGGAATCTCAGCGCATGCTCAGCTTTCTTGCTATCTACCGTATCAATTGTTAAATCAGCAATACGCCTATATGCTCCATCAACGCTGACCATCTCATAAATAGGGAGTAGTTGATAAACAGAAGTAAATGACCGCATTACATCTGTTAAATCTACAAATAATTTCTTATAGCCATTTACGAGAAAGTTTAGTGCATTAACTGAGCCACGATATGGAGTCCCGAACGTAACAAGGGCACGGCAGCTTTGCCACCCCTCCAAAACCTCCAAGTAATGGCGAGCAACTAACCCTCCCATACTGTGAGCAATGAGAATAACCTTAGCAGTTTTACCTGCTCCGCTAGCTTCCTGCCATGCAGGTAGTTTTTGCTGAATAAGGCGCTTTAACTGACGAGCTGCAACTCGATTGTCGCGTCGCCAGTCATAGGGTAATTCAAAGTAATTCTTGCCTGCGACCAGATTAAATTCCTGCTTTAAGCGTTCAGCTACAGCTGTATAGCCATCAATTTTAACCAATCCTGGAACAAAGTGAGCATCTTGAACTAGCCGAGTAGCTTTAATACCATCTCCTAAATCATCTAGTTCAGGATCATCTTCCTCTAGTTTAAGGTCTTGTAGAGATGAGCTTAGACTAGAGGAGAACTCCCAGAATGCTTGTCCCGAAAGCGCCCATAGGTCTTTACCATTCTTCTGTAAAACGCTTCCAGTAATGCCAGGCAAAAGAACTACAATATCTCGCATAGAATGCTCCAAGAACAATAAAACTACTACTCCACATGGATCTCGTCTCTTGTAAGTATTTTGATTAATTTGCTATGCGCTCATACCGTTTTTCATACAAAATAATGAGTGTTTCAACTTTTTTAGCTAATTTTCAAAGGCTGATAGACTCTATAGCTCAGAACACTCCCGAGTCTCTAACAAGTAAAAATGGCTTGATATTCTGCATCGCTTGCTTTGGTTAAGAGATGCCACAGTTATAGCAAATGATCGAAATTGCCTGAAAGATACCGATACTGATCACAGATATCACGGCAAAGCAATCTACCACTCATCAACTTTTTTCAATATGAAACAGCCAGATTCGGGGTTAATACTTTGTATCTTGACGGCAACAGATTTTTGTTTTACTTTCAATTAATGCCGTGATCACACGGCTGACTAGAACCTAATAATTTGGCACCATCGGCAGGTGCTCGTAACACCTGACCGACGGCTAACCCCCAGAAAGCACGCGCCAATCTGGAGGCTGGGTACTATTATGTCTCAGCCACCTCGATTAGCAAAACTATTTGCGGGTGGCTGAATTCTTAGGTTCTGGCTTTCCTACCCTCAACGCCTCTCCCCGTGAGAGGTCAAAGGGCTGTATCCAATCGGAGAACCAGAACCCATGTTTCAAGACAATTCCCAAAACACGCCTAACCAACCGCCTGCCGACGGCATCCTGCCCGAGTATCAGTACGAAACCATCAACCACACCCTGCTCGGCAGCCTCACCGCCATCCGCAATACCATCGCCCTGCTCCATAAGCTCCACTATGCCGAACCCAACGACTGGAGCAAACCCCTGCCCACCGGGCGACCAGACGAAATGATGGCCATTCTGACCAAACGGGTAAGGGTGGATTAAACACCTTGGTGGGTTGGGTTTAGCGGCGGCAATATGAGAAATGTTGGGTTTCGCTAAACTCAACCTCTACCAGGGTGATCAGACGCAGCGATTGACTTAACGACTAATTAACGGATCGTCTTGATAATCGGCATCTAAAAAATACATACCGATCGATGGATTGGCCGCTACTACAAAATGAACGGTGCAGCTAAGTGCTACTAGTCCAGCAGCTACGATAAATATCGGCAATACTCTCTCAATCTTGTTCTTCTTTCTCATGATAAAAGGCCTGTAATTGCCCAATGAGAAGGGTTCGTCCCATTGCTTTACTGCAAATTTAAAGGCCTAAAGAGACTTAAACAACAAGATTTTCTGACTAGTTTGCTGTTAGATTCAGCCTCAAAATTGGCATAAACCGGCAAACACACACGGACATTTAGGAGATTGACAGCTGAGATCACAGCCAATCGCTGCATCATAATGTCGGGCTATTTTCCACTAGACCGACGGCACTCTCCTTTGCCATGCTGCCAATTAGAAACCGTAAGGGATATGCAATTAAATAA
>NZ_JADEXP010000025.1 GCF_015207065.1 Leptolyngbya cf. ectocarpi LEGE 11479
GTCTCAAGCAATCTCAAGGCCAGAGCCAGAGCCTGATAACAGCTGGGTAAAAAGTTGCTTGTGGGCAGCGTAGCCTGCACCTGAAACCGCCGTAAACGCTCCCTGACTCGACCTTTTGCGCCAACAATAAAAATCTCTCCCCGCTGGCTACGGCGGGCGGTTTTAATCTCAGACTCAATGGTCAAAGACGCAGTTACCCCCACCAGCGGCACATCACTGAGATCCAGAATCAGGGCATCGTAATTGCGCCCCATATGATGAGCAATCGTTCTGGCCGCCCCAAAGCTCATGGGACCGCGCATTTGAATTAACAAAATTCGCCCCCCACCCTGAGATAGCATCTGGCGCTCTTCAGGGGTTAACACAATTCTAGAATCTTCATCGGGATGTGTAACCGCACGAATCTGTTCAGCTTGAATGCTAGTTAGGCGATGAATGGTCAACATGTTGGCGACAAAGGCACCTGCCACTACGGCTGTGATTAGATCTACAAACACCGTTAGCAGCAGCACCCCGTAGGTTACCAACGCTGCTCGCATAGATACCTGGCATACCCGCCACAAAAAGCTCCAGTCAATAATTTTGAAACCTACCTTGATCAAGATTCCGGCCAGGACAGCGTGGGGAATCTGACCTGTGATGCCCCCAGCCCACAGAACGATGCACAGGAGAACCAGGGCGTGAAACATTCCCGATAGCGGCGTACGCCCCCCTGCTTGTACGTTAATGACCGTTCTCATAGTGGCTCCTGCACCTGGTAACCCCCCAAACAGTCCAGCTACGAGGTTGCCAATCCCTTGACCGATCAGTTCTTGTTCGGAATCATGGCGGGTGCGGGTAATGTTGTCAGCAACCAGAGAGGTCAACAACGAGTCAATCGCCCCCAAGATAGCCAGCATCAGACCATATCCGACAATATCCCTCAGCTGATTGAGATTGAGCTGAGGCCACTGCAATTCGGGAAACCCCTGGGGAATTTCACCAATGCGGGCGATATCACTATCAGCAAAGACGACAACTGAGAGTGTCGTACACACAATCAGTGCCACCAGCGGTGACGGCACGATCCGCGCTAGTTTGCCAGACCAGCCAAACACTATAGCCAGGGTTAACAGCCCCAGTCCGGTCGCGACCGGACTGGGGCTGTTGATAGCTGTCGGCAGCTGTTGTAAACCCAAAACCACACTGCTCTGGGCCGGATGTCCTAACAGCGGTGCCAGCTGCAACGCTACAATAATTACCCCAATTCCTGACATAAAGCCGGAAATGACAGTGTAGGGCATCAGGGTAATAAACTGCCCCAGACGCAGTACCCCAAACAAAATTTGAAAGAGCCCGCTGAGCATGACGGCGGTAAAGGCCATAGCCATGCCGCTTTCGGGATTGTCGGCAACTAACTTGGTGAAGACTGTGGCCATCACCACGGTCATAGGTCCCGTTGGTCCAGTTACCTGAGAAGGCGTACCGCCAAACAGTGCTGCAAAAAATCCGGTAAACACGGCTCCATAGAGACCCGCTGTGGCCCCTGCCCCTGAGGCCACCCCGAAAGCCAGTGCCAACGGCAAAGCAACGATGGCAGCCGTCATCCCACCGAACAAGTCTCCTCGTAGATTTCCAAACTGTAATCGATGGGCTAGTTGCATGGGACTATCTCAGCAGCTAATGAGTCGATGGTGGTGACCCTCATGGGTCACCATGGTCTTTATGGAAGGTTAGTGAAGTTTACAGCTGAGTTCTCCTCCAAAGCGACCGCTTACCTTGATGTAGCGATCAATATCCACGGGTGCCGGTGATACCTTCCAAATTCTTTGACAGTATTCCTGGACAGACCGGTCTGAGGAGAAATACCCCATCCGCGACGCGTTGAGAATAGACATCTCCAGCCAACGACGCTGATCTTGGTAAGCTTTGCTAACGGTGCGCTGACAGTCAACATAAGCCTGATAATCCGCCAGCAGCATAAAGGGATCTTGATACAGCAACTTATCTAAAAGAGGCTGAAACAGCGATCCATCTCCGTGGGAAAAATGCCCAGATGCAATCAGGTCAATGGCATCCTTGAGATAAGGATTACCCAGATAATAGTCCCGAGGAGTGTAGCCCTCGAACTTCATTTTGGCGACCTCATCGGCGGTCAAACCAAACAAGAAGAAGTTCTCAGCTCCGACAGCGTCACGGATTTCGACATTGGCTCCATCCAGGGTACCAATGGTTAAGGCCCCATTCATGGCAAATTTCATATTGCCTGTGCCTGAGGCTTCCTTACCTGCCGTCGAGATTTGCTCCGAGAGATCAGAGGCAGGGTAAACGCGCTGGCTATTGGTAACGTTGTAGTTAGGTAAGAAAATCACCCGCAGCTGGTTGCGTAAATCGGGGTCTTTATTGGCCATCTCACCCACAGAGGTGATCAGCTTAATCATCAGCTTAGCCATGTGATAGCCCGGTGCAGCCTTGCCGCCAAAGATAAATGTGCGGGGCAAAATCTCCATCTGAGGATTCTGTTTTAGCTGACTGTAAAGAGTGACAATATGCAACGCATTCAGATGTTGCCGCTTATACTCGTGAATACGTTTGACCTGCACGTCAAACATTGATGTTGGATCGACTAGTACGCCAAACTGTTGATGAATACGTCCAGCCAACTCACGCTTAGCTGCACTCTTCATCTCATGCCACTCGTCTTGAAAGCCTGAGTCTGTTGCTAGTGACTCTAGCTGCTTTGTTTTTTCTAACTCTTTGAGCCATCCCTCGCCAATTTTCTCGGTCACCATTTTAGTGAGTCGGGGATTGCTGAGGGCAATCCATCGACGTGGGGTGACACCGTTGGTCATATTGCAGAACTTCTCTGGGAACAGCTCATAAAAGTCTTTGAGGACAGTCTGTTTTAGGAGCTCGCTGTGGAGCTTGGCCACACCATTGATTGTGTGGCTGCTGACACAGGCCAAATTTGCCATGCGCACATAGCGTTCTCCACTTTCATCAATTAGCGACATCCGCTCTAGCCGGGCTGAGTCTTTGGGGAAACGCATGCGCACCAGCTCTAAAAACCGAGTGTTAATCTCATAGATAATCTCCAGATGACGCGGCAACAGACTCCCAAACAAACTAATGGGCCATTTTTCCAGAGCTTCAGGCAGGAGCGTATGGTTGGTATAGGCCATGGCCTGCTGGGTAATCTCCCAAGCAATATTCCAATCCAAATGATACTCATCCACCAGCAGACGCATTAGCTCCGCCGAGGCAATCGCTGGATGGGTGTCGTTTAGCTGGATGGAAAACTTCTCGTGGAATTCTTCAACTGGAATAGTCTGTCCCTTGAGGATACGGAACATATCCTGCAGCGAGCAAGACACAAAGAAGAACTGTTGTTTTAAGCGCAGCCTCTTGCCGGCCAGGGTCTCATCATTGGGATACAGTACTTTTGTTAAATTTTCAGAAGAGACTTTCTCTTCTACGGCACCGTAGTAGTCCCCTTGATTGAACACTTCAAAATCAAAGGATTCAATGGCTTCTGCCTTCCACAGCCGCAATGTGTTGGCTGTATCCACCTGGTAGCCCAAAATCGGCGTATCGTAGGGGGTGCCCAGCACTTCTTGGCTAGGCACCCAGCGAACTCGGTAGTCCCCGGCTGCATCGGTATAGGACTCAGTGTGACCGCCAAACATGACTTCCGTAGCCCATTCCGGTCGGGCCACCTCCCAAGGATTACCATGGCGCAGCCACTTGTCCGTTCGCTCTATTTGCCATCCCTGGCTGATACCTTGCTCAAAAATGCCAAACTCATAGCGAATGCCATAGCCTAACGATGGCACTTCCAAGGACGCCATTGAATCGAGGTAGCAGGCTGCTAATCGACCTAGGCCACCATTGCCAAGACCGGGCTCTACCTCCTGGGCTAATAGGTCTTCAAAGTCTAGACCCAGCTCCTCCATAGCTGCTTTCACCTGGTCATAAATACCCATGTTAATTAGGTTATTGCCCAGGTGAGGCCCCATCAAAAACTCGGCTGATAGGTAGCATACTGTGCGACAGCGATCCTGAGTATAGCTTTCAGCTGTCCCATTCCAGCGATATAACATGCGATCGCGAACCAGGTGGGCCAGCGCCATGTAGTAATCATGCTTTGTAGCTAGGGCAACGGGCTTACCCTGTACAAAAAAGAGATTTTCTAAAAAAGCTTGCTTGATAGCCTCAATACTCGTTCCAGTGCGATGTTCCAAATTTTGTTGAGCTGCCTCATTGGAGTCAGCTATGGCCAGTCTCGCAGTTGTCTCGGTCTTTAACGAAGTATCCATTGGGTGCCTATCTATTTTTAGCTAGTGAAAGGAACACTATCAAACAAGAAAGTCGTCATTATTAGCCAGGAGGCTACACATAGGTTTTCCTGAGGGCATGAGCATTCCCTGACCCTCAGGAAGTTGATTTCATTCAACTATTGCAGCTGTGTCCTGTCTAGATGCTCCTTTCACGTTTTATCAAACAAAATCAAGTGTGCTCCTTGTTGTGCCGTAAACTACGCTTTCACTGAGCTTAATAGTGATTTTCTTTTGTGCCACTTGTAAGGAAAGATCATAAATTTTTCAAAGTGCTGAAATCTTTATGTACGCCATTGCTGATCCCCGAACTGAGGATGATGGTCTAGCCCCTGTTACTATCTGGCCAGTACTTTTTATTTTTTTGATCCCATTCCCTTAGCGCTCAAGGGTAACCCTATGTCACCTGTATGCCTACGTTTGCAGATGGCTGGGGAGCAGTCATGCCCCAGGCTGTATATAACCCCAGGCTGTGCGATCGCACCAGCACCGACTTGCCAGTTCGCACCGATCCTTCCCGTCCCATCCCGCACCATTGAGTCAAAATACGTCTGGATTTTTTTGACCATTCTTGTAAACATAGGCTGAAGGTGCTTCCCTCTCCTATGAATGCTCTGTCCTCCACATCCGACGATCGACTACCCGGTGACCTATCGCCCGATGAGCTAGCAGCTGAAAATAAACGGCTGCGTCAGGCGCTGGCACTGGCCCAGAACGAGTGCGATAACTTGGAAACCTTAGTCAATATTGTGACTGAACATTCCACCGTGCTGGAGAATTCCCTCAACCAGCAAAAACGGGATATGACGGAGTATATCGAACAGGTAAAAATTGTTACCGAGGCTGCCGTTGCCGTACAGCGAGATGCCTTTACACCGAAGCATTTAGCAGACGTTGCCCGCCGCTCCGATGAGCTAGGCAATCTAGCCCAGGTATTTACCAAAACCGTCTTGGCGGTTAAAGCCCACGAGCAAACCCTAGTCGAGAATAACCACCACCTCGAACAGCTTCTGCAAGCCTACAGCCGGTTTGTCCCCCAGGAACTACTGCAGTTTTTGCAAAAAGAGAGCGTGATCGACCTGCAGCTAGGGGATCATGTCAGCAAAGAAATGGCCATCTTGTTTGCCGACCTGCGGGGATTTACCACCATGGCTGAGGCGATGACACCCCAGGAAAACTTTAACTTTATCAATACTTTTTTGGGGTATATCAGCCCAGAAATAGCCAGGCACAACGGGCTAGTAATGAAGTACATGGGCGATGGCATCATGGCCGTTTTTCCCGATGGAGTGGATGATGCCCTGCGCGCTAGCATTGCCCAAGCCCAGCGGCTGCGGGACTACAACCAACGACGTCAAACCAAGGGCTACGCGCCGTTAAGTGTGGGTACGGGGATCCATGTGGGGCGGATGATGGTGGGCATTGTGGGTGAAAACCATCGGATGCAAGGGGATGCCTTATCTGACAATGTCAACCTCACAGCTCGATTGGAAGGCCTGACTAAATACTATGGGGTGCAGCTGCTGATCTCAGAAGATGTGCTGCAAAAACTGACGGGTTGCGATCGCTACTCAGTCCGGCTGATCGATCGGGTCATTGTCAAAGGTCGTCACACCCCGATTACCGTTTACGAAGTGCTGGATGCAGAAGAAGATACGGCCCGCGCCAACAAACTCAAAACTTTACCGATATACCTCAAGGCCCTCGACTTTTATCAGCAGGGCGATCTGACCGAGGCCCAAGACTGGTTTCAGCGCGTGCTCCAGGCTGATCCCAACGATAAAACCGTCCAGCTCTACTTAGAACGTCTGCAGCTGCTACAGCGGCAGGGACTGCCCGATAACTGGCAGGGTATTTGGGAGTTTACTCAAAAGTAGGCGAATGCCTATCTTTTACTGCTCCCTGGGAATCAACGTCATGCCATTGCTCCATCTTTGCAGGGCTCTAAAATACCCGTGCTCCATTTCCATCACTGGCAGGCCATGCTCAGTTAAAACCGATTGAATACGCTTATGGGCCTCTGGCAGCTGGTCAAAGGGAATCCCTGGAAATGCATGGTGCACTGCATGGTAGTTTAGGCCCCCTATCAACCAACCCAACCAGGCACTTGTCTGTACATTTCGAGACGCATATAGCTGTGTCAGCTGATGGCCGCCCACCGGATGCCATAAACCATAATGTTCCAAATGCGCTCGGGTCTGGGCAATAGCCCCCACCACCCGCTCTAAACACAGCCAAAACAGCAGATAGCGTAGAACGCTCGTCCGGGAAAGCACAACGGCTGTCAGCAAACCAGTCTGGACCAGTCCTATCCCCCACCCATCTATCCACAGCTGCCGCCGTAGCCGGGGAAGCTGGCCCTGAAACTGCAGCCCACTCCTCAGGGTTTTAGCAATGATCCCAAATCCGCCCAGAATAAAAATGTTGACTACCCACTGATGCCGTATGTACCACTGCCCCCAAGCAGAGGACTGCTGGAATTCTTGCGTGGTCCGCTGATACCGTTCCGGGTCGCGCACATCCAAACCATTCCAGCCGTGATGTAGACAATGCAGCTCCGAATAAACACCCACTGGCCAGAGCATGGGCCAGGATATAACGCGAGCCAAGATTTCTTCCGCCAGGGGCCAGCCCCAAAGCGTGTGATGGCTGGCATCGTGGGTACAGATCAGCCACAGTGCATAAAACACGCCAGCCACCAAGGTCCCACCCCAAAAAAGCCATTCAGAGCTCGCCGTCCAGGCTAGGGCCATACAGCCCAAAGTGGCAACTCCCAAAATAGTAAAACGCCAGAAACCGGTCCAACCATTCACAGCCTGTAGATCGGCAACCGCTTCCTGTAATACCTTGTTAGAGACTGTGGGACACTTGCTTGCTGCCATTGTCTGGATTCCCCCTAATCAAGCTAACGATGTCCACTATAAGCCTAAAAAATGAGGACACTGTGGGGAGCAGCCAGCTAGGATGCTGAGTGAAACCGCCTCTAAATCAAATTTTTTAGGCGCTGCCACCGGACGGGGCAAAATGCTGATCTCCCAAAACACAGCTGCTGACAGGCACTAGTTTCTCTGGTCAAATAAATTTCTTAAATTAACGGTTAGCCCCCCCTGACTGGGGCTAAATAGCAACGTCAGTAGAAAGCAACCAAACAGGGTTAACGTAATGGCCGGTCCCGACGGAATATTAAGAAAATAACTGATATACATACCTATTACACTGGAGCCCACCCCTATTCCAGAGCCGAGCACCCTACCAGCGATCGGTATTTATATTTGGCCACTCATCTGAGAGAGACTGTGGAACTAGCAAAAAGAACCACAGTTCTAAATTGTCATGCTAATATCTATGAGATTGTTCTCAACATATTTTCTTGATATATATGAAGAGAGCATAAAGAAGGCATAAAGCCCCTGCAATTACAGGGGTATACCTCTGCTGTTACATCTGAAATCCCTGTGAGCACCTACAACGAACATAACTCACCCGAGCCAAAAGTCTCGGGTCTCTAGGTGTTGGATTTCTGGGTGTTATCTACTGTTCATCCGTTAGCCTTCCTAGTTAAACAAAGTGCCATGTCAGTTCTAGAAAGTTCCTTTTCTACCTTGCAACTTGACTGTGCTCTTCCCTGTAGCCAAGCCACCTCTGATCCCTTTACGCCTATACCGCGTTCGTCCCATTTAGCGTATGTATTGCCTCAAGACCCCCTAGATGCGTCTCACCCCCTGCCAGAGAGCATATATATAGATTACGTAGATCATGGCGATCTTCTCTCTTCTAGTGTGTCCCATCAGTTCCCTCCATCACAGCAAAATTCAGCCATAGACCTGAGCGATCCGCTACTTAACAATGCAGCGGTTTATAAGCTCTCCAACACTGAAGATGACATGCTCTTCTACACACCTGTCGCCACATCCGTCGCTGGCAACTCTGGGCTGGGCACATTGACTGATGCTGCTATCACCAATGGCAATACCATTGTTGCCGGTGTCTCTTCGGTCGCGGCCGATGACAAAAATAATGCCTCAGACGATGCGACAACCACCATCGATATCACCAATCTTCCCAAAAAACTCTTTGAGGCCAATCCCGGTCTTAATAATGCCGTTGCCAATGACGGTCGCGACGATGCAGACACCATCCAGGCCGTGATTCAATGGGTAGACGCTCAGCAGACAGCCGGAAACATTAGCGCGACAACCATCTATATGCCTGAAGGCACCTTTGATTTAGCCGAAACCCTCAAGGTGAATAACGCCGATGTTACCTTTGAAGGGGCGGGTATGGGACGAACCACGCTGCAAACCACTAACCGGTTTAAGGTGGGGACCGCAGGACTGCCCGATGGTGAGACCGTGGTTGATTCGGTTAATCGCAGTGCGTATCTGTTTGACCTCACAGAAAATGCAGATGATGTCTCGTTTACCGGCATGACCCTAACCGGACCGGATATTCATGGGGCAATTTTTGGTAACCGCACCCACGATCTGACCATTAGCAATGTCGAGTTTAATAATTTTCTGTGGAGTGCCGTCCGGCTCTTCTCTGCCAGTGATGTCAAGATCCAGGACAACACATTTATCGACGCGGGTGGCCAGGCTGAGGGGGATAGCGGTGTTACTGGGGGGTCGATTTTTGCAACGTACCTCAAAGACTCTGAAATCTCCCACAATCATATTTCTAAAAGTGGAGAGCGCGAAGGCAATGTCTACGGTATTAAAGGCCGACAGTTTAAAGACACCCGCATTCACAACAATACCATCAGGACAAACTTTGCCATTGAGCTGCCCTTTGAGCACGATAGCTTTGTTGAAATCGACCACAATTTTCTTGGGGGTGTGATTTCAGTACCCAAGTTTGCTGGTGGTAAGGTGCCTGAGGACGGGTTTACCTTCCACATCCATCACAATTACTTTAATAAGTCCTACTCCTTAGAATGGGCGCGCAACGGGGCTGAGGTTAACCATAATGTGTTTGCCTTTGACCCTGAAAAAGATAATGGCAATCTGATTTCCAACTTTGATGTGGAACCGGCCCAGGGGCCGACTAAGTTTCACAACAATATCATTTTGAATCCAGGTCGGGGGATTGCCTGGCATAAGGGTGTTTACAACAATTTTGCCTTCTATAACAATGAAGTGATTGCCAATAAAACAGTCACCCCTAGAAAAGACGGATTGTTTGGCTTTAACCCTGACACAGACTTTAGCACGATTGAAATTAGGGATAACGTGATCAAAGCGAAAGGAACATCGCGTCCGCTGATGCGTAATCAAGCCAGCTACGACGCGGTGATCCAAAATAACGATCTGACTAATATCTCCGATGTAAATCGGTTTGATAATCCCAGTACAGGAGATCCGCGAGGTCTGGTCGAGCCGCTCTTATTTAAGATTGGTGTCCGAGGGGAGTTTACAGTGGATGGGCCTGAGCTTACACCCACTAGTCAAACGGATTAAATCGGGCAAGACGTCTTTGGGTGCGATCGCAATAGCTCAGTAACCGAGCTTTTCCCTGGTGGATCTGTCGCTGCCAGACGGGGCGATTGCACCACAGCTCATACATCGGTATAGCAACCTCACACAAAAACTGCTGCCATCGCTGGGTAATGGCAGCAGGAGTGTAATGAGCCGCCTGGCAGCGGCCCTGTTGGACTATATGTCTACGTCTGGCCACATCCTGCCGCAATAGATCTAAGCAAGACAACAGTTCATCCATGGAGTTGGCCTCTAGATAATCCACCCCGACTCGGCCTTCAGCCCGGTAGGCCAGCTCTCGACCTAAAATAGCCGGGACACCAGCCAACCAGGCATTATAGAGTTTGGTCGCTGGTTTACTGCGATAGCCGGGACAAGACAGAGAAAAGCGACGAACCGCCACAATGGCATCGATCTGTTGGTAGTCATTCCAGCGCGTGTCGATAGACTGGGCGCTGTTCCAAGGATTGGTATTGACCACTGGTATCCAGCGTAGTCCCCTTTGCTGTAGCTGTGCTTGCCAGTGGGGCGTCAGCAGGTCAGCCGCTAAATTATCGCGATGGCCTAGAAATGCGATGTTTTCCAACCGATCTTGTCGTTCAGGCAATCGGGGTAACAGTCCCGGCTGGGGCCAGTGGGGCATGAAGTGACGGCCTGAGGATGCTTCGTGGGGGTTTTGCACCACATGGAGCTGGGCCTGGGAATAAAGGGGAGATTCCGCTTTTAAGCAAATTAACAAACGTTTGGGACCGGGGCTAATAGTCGCTCCCCGCGTAGCATTGCCGTGGAAGAGAATAATACCCTCATCGGGAAATTGGCTAGTAAGGTGGCAGACAACTCCAGCTTCGCGCAGTTTGAGATAGGTTTGTACGGTCCAAGCATAGATACCCAAACCAAAACCAGCCCAGTTTTCAGCACTTGTGGTTGGTAACCGAGCTGGCCAGAAAGGGGCTGGAATGTAAAAGAAAATAACTGGGGACAAGGACAGAGATTAAGGGTTATTGCACATTTTACCCCTAGTAGAGAAGCGCTAGCCTGCCCAGAGTTTCGAACCCTGGGCTAACCGAAGGGTGTCCACTGGAAGGGACACAATCATCGGAGATGTGTTTTTAGGGTTCGCTTCCACAACGGTAGCGGTCAACTATGCTTCCACTGATCCACAACGACCACCAGCATCTCTACACCAAATTGTCCCTTTACCGGGTTTTAAATCCGACGTGGGTTGAAGCCTCATGACCAACACTGGTGCAAGATCTGAATTCTGTCAGATTAGCCTGATTAAAGCTGGCAGCATATTAAACTTTTTTGCTGGCTAAGACTTTAATCTTAGTGATTAACGCTTTTTTGAGTTTTTCATAGTCGGTGGCAGACCCGGATGAGGGCTTAGGGAAAAAGTCTAACGCCCCCGCCTGCATCAGGTTAAAAATATTGTCTACATCAGCTGGGTGGACGGTATTGCTCACCACTAAAATCGGACGGGGAAATTCGGACATGACTTTTTCGGTAAACTCCAGACCATCCATTCTAGGCATCTGTAGATCTGTGCAAATGACATCTGGCATAGTTTGGGCAATGACGCTGAGTCCGGCAGCGCCATCCTGGGCTGTGCCGACAACATCGACGTCTGGGGACGAATCAATCAACCGTTGCAAAATTTGCAGTGCGATCGCAGAATCTTCAACTAGAACAACTTTAATGGGGTCAGCCATGGTTACATTAAACTCCTAAGGGTATGGATAAGTAAACTTTGATCAAAATCACCTTTAGTGATGTAAGCATTGGCACCAGAGGCGGCACCACGCCGCTTATCATCATCCTGGGCCAAAGTGGTGACTAAAATAATGGGTAAATTTTCGTATTTTGTCTCCTGACGAATGCGAGTAGTCAATTCAAGACCGTCAAGATTGGGCATTTCCACATCGGAAACCACCGCAGCAAATGACTCTCCCTGCTGGAGTTTCTCAAAGCCATCCAAACCATCAACGGCTGTCGTCACCTGGTAGCCCGCACCTTCTAAAATACGGCACACTTGGGTACGAATGGGGATGGAGTCTTCCACTAACAACACCTTAGGTTTCGCGCTCGGCATATCCCAATCTGTTACAGGCCTAACGGAGCCATCAGTGTTTTTAGCTTGTACTGATCTGAGCAAATCCTGGGGACTGAGGACCATGCAAACATCTCCTGTGCCCAGGATAGTCGCGCCTGCAATATTACGGACTCGTTTGAGCAGCTTGCTATGGGGCTTGAGTACAATGTCTTGCTGATCAACCAGAGCATCAACAAAGATGCCCAGTCGTTCCGATCCAACGTTAAGCACAACACAGGGAATAGAAGACTGAATAGGGTGCATTGGCTGAGTCGCAACCGACACCGGTAGCTCTAACAGGTCAGTCAGCCAAGCAACCGATAGCGGGTTTTCTTCTAAGAGGATAGCGGGGTTACCTTCCAGGTTAAAGATATCCTGACGTTCAACCCGCATGATCATCTCGACAAACTCGACTGGGATCGCGTAGGACATTTGGTTGACTTCAACAATCAAGGCTGATGCAGTCGCCAAACTGGTATTGAGGGTAAAGCGAAACGTACAGCCTTGGGCTGGGCTAGAGGTTACCTGGATGAGACCTTTTAGACGCTCAACATTGACCCGGACAACATCCAAGCCCACCCCCCTGCCAGAAATCTCGGTCACCGTTGTCCGGGTAGAAAACCCAGGTGCAAAGATTAGATTATGGAGCTGTTCAACGCTCATTTTAGCCAGAGCTGCCTCAGTGTAGAGACCTCGACGTACAGCGGTACGTTTAATGCTCTCCAAGCTGAGACCACGACCATCATCGATCACGTCAATCTCGATATGGCTGCCTCGCTGATGGGCTTTGAGCCAGACTGTTGCTGCCGGGGGTTTACCCATGGTGATGTGCTCGCTGGGGGCTTCAATCCCATGATCAATGGCGTTGCGAATCAGATGTGTCAGCGGCGCCTTCATCTCTTCTAAAATACGTTTATCAGCTTGGGTATCGCCGCCTTCGATTAACAGATTAACAGTTTTATCCTGCTGCTTAGCCAAATCTCGAACCAGGCGTGGGAACAGGTTAAACAGATTGGACAGTGGCAGCTGACGGAGTTTGAGAATACCTGAGGCTAAATCATTGGAGAGGGTTTCCAGCTGGGCAGAATCTTCATAGGCATTGGCGCGTAGCTGCTTCAACAGATCGCCCAGAGGAGTTAACTGTTCTTCAGCAAGGCTTTCCCAGAATACAATCATCTGATCAATGTCGTCTATCCGGCGGGTGATACGTCGTTGGGTAACAGCTAATTCACCAGCTTGGGTCATGAGGACATCGAGTTTAGGGGCCTCAACTCGAATGGTGTCGATGGTCTTAGTATCTGTCACCCCAGGCGCTGAGCTGATGACCTCAGCGCCTGGGGTGACCATGTCTGATGTCGATGGTCTATCGTCAGCATCTAGTCTTTTTACCGGAGGTAAAAGAATAACAGATTCGCCATCGCTATTGATAAATCTGTCAGGACTCCTAGATTCCTCTGTTTCAGAACCATGTGGGAACTGATCTTCATCCGGTGACTCAGCTGGCTCAGGCCTCTCTACAGACTTCTCGCCTGCGTTCATCAGCTGGGCTAAAACATGAAACACGCTGACATTAGCAGCCTCGCCTGTGATTGCCTCATGGGCGATTTTACGCACGGCATCTAATCCCTGGTAGAGACAGTCGCAAAGTGCAGGCGTTAGCCTGCGCTCCCCTTGTTCAACACTGCTGAGCAAGTCCTCTAGCTGATGTGTGAGGGTTTCTGCATCTTGTACCCCCAGCATGCGAGAGTCTCCTTTGAGGGAGTGGGTTGCTCGCAGGAGTTTTTTAAGCTGGGGGAGGTCATCCGGATGTTTTTCTAAATGAAGAAATCCCGCCTCTAATTTATCCAAATGGTCTGTGCTGGCGTCTCGATAGAGCGTGCGCAGCTCTTCATCTTCGATATACATGGGTTATTTTGGGAAGAGAGAAGAGGATACATTAGTTGGCATTGCCGATCCTCAAGATGGCCTTAAGTATAATGAGCTGTCAAATAGCAGTCGCTACAGATCGGTCCATTGCCTTAAATCAGCAATCGCATTAGTTAAACAGCAACCTGTAGTTCTTGGGCGATAGTTTTAAGTTCTTCAGTGGAAGACTGCACCTGATTTACAGTGGTCACGGTTTCTTTTGCACCCAGGTTGATAGCATTCATGGCGGAGACAGCTTGCTGTACGCCCACGGCCTGTTGTTTAGCACTTTGGGCAATCTGTTGAGAATTGGCATACACGTCGTTAATCGCAGTAGCGATGCGGTTAAATACGTCTGCGGTACCTTTAGCTACCTCAATGCCTGCTTTTGCAGTTTTGTTGCCTTCATCAGTCACCATGACCGTGCTGTTAATTGAGGTCTGAATTGCATCCACCAGCGTATTAATTTTGCCGGCTGAGTCCCGGCTTTGGTCAGCTAGTTTTCGAATTTCT
Source organism: Leptolyngbya cf. ectocarpi LEGE 11479 (assembly GCF_015207065.1). GTDB lineage: Bacteria > Cyanobacteriota > Cyanobacteriia > Phormidesmidales > Phormidesmidaceae > Leptothoe > Leptothoe ectocarpi. The sequence goes on from NZ_JADEXP010000025.1 coordinate 14,295, forward strand.
CCGGCTACAACGGCAAAGCCCTTGCCTTGCTCCCCGGCTCGTGCAGCTTCTACGGCGGCATTGAGCGCCAGCATATTGGTTTGGTCAGCAACATCGGCTACCAGACTGGAAATGGTTGAAATCTGGTCGGTTTGTTCACTCAGCTGCATGATCTGATCTGCGATCGCACCCACCTTATCCCTCAGCTCCTCAATTCCCTGGACCGTATCTTGTACCGCCTGGCTGCCAGTTTCAGACAGGTCAAGCGCTTCGCGGGCACCTGTCGCTGACGAATTGGCTTTCTGCGCGGCCTGTAGTGACGATGCTCCTAATTCTTCAATGGTGGACGTGGTGATATTCACAGAGTTAGTTTGATCGGCCACCAGTCGCTCCTGCACTTCCACGGTGGCTGCAATTTCTGAAGAGCTGTCAGCCACCGTGGTGACAGACTGTTGGAGTACGTTAGTAGCCTGTTGAATAATCCAGAAAATAAATGCGAGCACCCCCAGGTTTAAGGCCATAATTACCCACTGTGTGACCTGATTTTGTCTAATGTGAGTAACCGCTATCGCCTCAGCAGCAAACACAGCTTCATTCGTCAGTTCAAAGTAGGCTTCACTATCCTCAATCAATTTAGACTGGAGATTAGGATTCTGACGATACTGGGCAATAGTGGTCTTGAGCTGTTGCCAAGCAACCTCTACGGCCTGAAGTTTTGCTAGATAGTTGGGATCGGTTGCCTTTGGCAGGTTTAATGCTTCATCCCCATTAATCAGTCCATCAATCAAGCGATCAAGATTTTGATTCAGTTCGTCATCAGGGCGTCCATTGGTTTCCAACTTCACCAGTCGTTGGGTCGCTCCTCGGACAATACCAGACTGGTTTACCACACTTCCGTCTAAGGCTCCTTTTTGGATATTAAATTCTTCTAAGACGGCAGTACCAATGGCAAAACAAGCAAGTCCGGCAATGGTTAATCGCAGTTGGGTGGTAATTTTCATACAATCATTCCTAGGATATTGTTTGGTACTATATGGTTAAAGACTCGTGGGGGTTATTGTTTAAGCAGCCTGGTCCACAATTAAGCCTCCGTGGGAAAGAATTTTGGATAGGTCCAGGATGCTCAATGTCTTTTGGTAATAGCGAGTCACACCTTGAAAAAAAGTCTGGCGGCGTCTGGCTGTGGGCATCGGGGAAATATCCGAGGATGGTAAATAGACCATATCTAAAACCTGATCAACCGCGATGCTCGCAACAATGTCATCGACGTCAATGACGACAGCTTTAGCGCTAGCATCTAGTGACTGTGGAAGGTTTAAGGCCGGGCGAATATCAACCAGGGTCATAACATCTCCCCGCAGATTCATATTGCCCATGACGTGGGGTGGGCAACAGGGGATTGGCCTAATGCGACGAATATTGATGAACTCTCTTACCTGCTGAAGATTGATACCAAAATAGTCTTCCCCCAGCTGAATCACAGCTAAGGGTATTAATTGGCTGATGTCAGACTCTTCTAAGGACTGTCTGAGGACAATAGCCCGCTGATAAAAAATCTGCCGGTCAGCAGGTGTGGCTTGAGGGCAATATAGCGAGAAAAAGTTAGTCAGAACCGATGTCTGCTGGGCTTCAAAAATCTGTTCATTGGGATAGGCTGTCACATCTTGTGACGCGATATCTTGATCAGCATGATTAAAATCACTGTGATTGTCTAGATAACTGTCTAGATAACTGTCAGGGGCATTGTCAAGGTTGTTAAGTTTAGCTTCCCAGGCCATAAGGGCAACCTTATCCGGCTGACGGATCAATGTTTCTGGATTTAACAACATGACCAGCCAGTCATCCATTTTGGCCACCCCAGCAGCAAAAGCGGTGTGGCCATAGTCTCTGCACTCATAGCTAGAGGCAGGCTCAATGCCAGCTATAGGAAGAGACTGAACATCGTGCACCCGATTGACCACCATCCCCACACGCAGACCCTGCCACTCGACAACGATAATGCTATCTGTCAGCTGACACGACAGATGATCTTGTCCCAGGCGTTTGGCCAAATGCATCACCGGTAAAATTTTGCCTCGCAGGTTGAGAATACCGATCATGTCGTCAGGGGTATCGGCAATAGGGGTCAGCTCGGGCAGCTGGAAAATCTCTCGAACGTGGGTGGTCTCAATACCATATTGGAGGTCATCAAGTTCAAAAATAAGATAGGCTAAGGTTTCCATGGTGACGGCGTGACAAGATAGGAAATTTAGGGATAAGGTTTTTACAAGAGCTAAAAATTATTGTACAGACGTTCCATGGAACGTCTGTACAATCCAAGAGATAAAGCTAACCCTTAGGACATAACGATATTAGGAACATATTTGTTGAGTACGCCCATCAGTTTTTGGCGATCAATGGGTTTAGTTAAATAGTGGGTTGAACCAGCCATTTGCCCTTTGATCTTGTTAAACATGCCATCTTTAGCGGTCAGCATAATAACGGGAAGATCGCGAAATTTATTAATATTGCGAATGGTACGGCAAAGCTCAAGGCCATCAATGTCTGGCATGGTTACATCCAACAGCAGCAGCTCAATGGTCTCTCGATTGAGGAGATTGAGGGCATCCATGGCGTTGTTGGCCAGCAGCAGATGGTAGTCCTCTCCAATGGCCCGCTTGATCATCGTTTGGACCACAGGGCTATCATCAACGCTGAGAATGGTGGGTAAATTGGAGCGGGAAGCTGGAGAAGAGACAGCCCGAGTAGCTGAGGTGGGTGCGATCGCACCTGTTGAAATATGCGCTATATACCGTTCATGTTTAAATGTGAGCCAGCCCATTTGGACAAAGTGGGCATAGTTATGAGCTAGCTCCAGGGGATCTCTACCCAGCTGATTGGCAATGTCACATAGGCTACGCTGACCATCCACCCACCGTTGAATATGTTGCTGCACCCACAGCTCGGTGATGGTCTGCTGGGTGGCCTCAATACAGCAGGGAATTGAATTTATTGAAGGAATAGCCGGTGACAAAGACGCCCAGATACGCTGACGCTGAACCAGATCTTGCTTAAGCTGCTCCCAGCTAAAACCATGACCATCTTCTCCATAGGCCAGATCTACAGAAATCGACGCATTTAATTTGATCGTGCCATCATAGGGCAAAATTTGCTCTAACGTTAAAATAATTTGATTACGAATAAAAGTTTCAACATCGTGCCAACTAAATAAATCTAGCCGCACATAAAGATCCAAATATTGGCGAATAGATGCCGGATTTGTAATCTTTTTGCTGGCTAACTGCAAGGCAGCATCCATCACCTGTAGCTTAAAATGCTGTCCCAGTTTTTGTGATAGCTCATGGGGATTGGGCAGAGAGACTCCACCATAGGTCAGTTCACCATTATGAAAAACTAAAACCTTCGAATGCTTCGGAATTGGAGCATTCGACAGGGTCTCCACATAGGCAACACCGCAAAAATTATGATGCTGTAAGTCTAAAATAGAACTGCCCAGTTGTTCGGCCTTAAACTGAAGCATTAAAACTCTCCCCTAAAGAACTCAGAAGACCATGCAGACGTTTTCCCAATAGTCAGTCAGCTGACATCTGTGGCAAACCAACAAAACGACCCCGTAAATCTTTATTCTTGTTATCTATTCGATATGGTTAAAGTGCCCAGTAAATTAAAAGACGAACATAAGCTGATTGATAAAATTCGAGACTTTTACCAGCTCAAACACGACAATTGAAAACAACGTTCCAGCCCTGAATTATCCCATGGTCAGACTAAAAAAACAGTCTGACCACAGATATTTTAGTAAAAGGAATAAACTTCTGTTCGAACTATTGCGATAGAAGCTCTCTACAATGAGTAAGGCCACTATCTGCCCCAACAGATTAACATTATCCCCCATACCCCATGGTGCGCTATCGGATTATCCACAACACTCGATATCAATATGCTCAGCCCGTTCAGCTAGGCACCCATATATTACGTCTGCAACCTCGGGTAGATGGTAGTCAGCGGCTACACTATTTCACCTGCGAGATTGCCCCCACTCCCCGCAAAACCACCCAATGGCTAGACTTAGAGGGGAATGTATGCTGTCAAGTGTGGTTCCCTGATGCCGAGGTTACCACCTTGACCATTGCTACCCAATGCGATGTGGAAACCCTGCGCTCCAATCCCTTCGACTATCTGACTGACGACTGGGCCATTACTGCTCCCCTGGACTATCCCCAATCAGTACAGCGGCTGGTAGCGCCTTACCTGGTGTCACCCTATGCTGAGAACCCTCTGGTGATTGACTGGGCACAGCAACAGCTCCACCAGGCTGATGGCAACGTAGGGTTATTTTTAACCGGTCTCACCCAGACAATCTATAAAACCTGCACCTATGAAACCCGCGATCATGGGGCACCGTGGCCTGCGGGAGTGGTGCTATCGGGACAACAAGGCACCTGTCGCGATTTTACAGTGTTGTTTATGGCCGCCTGTCGCGCTGTTGGATTAGCCGCTCGGTTTGTCAGCGGCTATCAGCGAGGCGATACTGAGCAGACGAATCATGACTTACATGCCTGGCCCGAGGTGTATATACCGGGCGGCGGCTGGCGGGGATTTGATCCCACCCTGGGATTAGCCGTTGCCGATGATCATATTGCCCTAGCTGCCGCAGCGGATCCGGCTCAGGCGGCAACAGTCATTGGCAAGCTCCAGAGGGGGCAGATTAGCCAGAGTACTCTAGAGGCCACTATTCAGTTGGCTGTGTGTTCTGAGTAAGCCCTGTTACCCGTTATAAACAAGCTATCTTGGTCAAAACTATCTGTAATTCACCATCACTATGAAGCTTGAGATAATTCAAAAGCAATTGTTCTAACTTGAGCCAGTAGTAGTTTAGATTCTGGAATAAATCTTATAAGTGTGTCCTGCTATGGCTTGGAATCAGCTTCAGAAAGTATCCCTATATAGTCTTTTCGCCTTACTACTATGCCCTGCCGTTGTTAATGCCCAGGCAATAAAGAGCGAGGAAATTTCTAACACATCAGCCGATACGATTTCCCCACGTCTGGGTGTGGACTTCAACACCCCCCGTAACGGCGATGACGAACGTAGCTTTGGTCGAGTCACGGGCTTTATTCCCCTCTGGCAGACACCGGGGAATAGCCTTACCTTTCTAGACACTGCCGTTCGTCTCAATAGCACTGGCGATCTGGGTGGGACGGTGACCCTGGGCCAGCGGTTTTTGAAAAATGGTCTGGTGCTGGGCGGTCACCTGTCCTATGATGTCCGCGATACGGGACGCAACACCTTTAATCAGCTGGGTCTGGGGGTGGAAGCATTTGGCGATAAGTGGGATGTGCATCTCAACGGCTACCTCCCTGTCGGAGATACCCAGCAATCGGCGGGTAGCAGCAGCAGCAGTAGCGGTAGCGTGAGCGGCACTCAGTTTCAGGGCAATCAGCTGGTATTTATCACGACGGGTGGTTCAGAATTTTTAGAAAGTGCCTGGGGTGGCGTTGATTTAGATGCGGGTATACAGCTGGCTGACTGGGCCGACTGGGGCCAGCTCTGGGGCTATGGCGGTGTCTACTACCATGGCGATGCCATCGGCGGGCGGCTGCGGGTAGACCATCGAGTCCAAGACTGGATGCGTGTGGGTCTGGGGGTACAAAGCGACGATAACTTTGGGACTCGCGGTTTCTTTTCGTTGGGATTTAGCTGGGGTGGAAGTTCTGGCAGTGGCTCTAATGGTGAGTTGGGTGGTGAATCAGTTAGTGAATCAGTTCTTTGGGCAAGGGCGGCTGAAAGCGTTACTCGTAATAGCTCAATTGTTGTTAAAGAAAGCGAAGTAGTAATGGTGGGTGGCATCGAAGTTGCCATTAACCCAGTAACTGGGCAAGCCTATAGCTTTCAGCATGTGACTCCGGATGCTACAGCTACAGCAGGAGACGGCAGTATTGAAAATCCTTACGCTAATGTCACTCTGGTTAATGCCCAGGCGGGAGATGTGGTCTATGTGGCGACGGGGGACAGTCGGACCAATCCGCTGGCACCGTTTACCGTACCGACAGGAGTAACAATCCTATCAACAGCGCTGGCAGAGAGTATCACGACTCAAGTTGGAGATATTGCTCTCCCCGGATCGGGCACGGGTATTTTACCCTTAGTTGATGCTACCGGCATTGATAGTGGCATTACGCTAACAGGCGCTGGCAGCCGAATTTCGGGGTTTGAGGTCTTTGGTTCTAACCAAAGTGGCATCATTGCATCCAATGCGCCCAATGCGATTATTGAAAACAACATTAGTCGTGATCATACTCTGGCTGCCATTGCTGTTAGGGATGCCTCGACGGGGACAATTGTACGAAATAATCAGCTAGATGCTAACGGTGCTGGTATCGGCATTGCAACCTCAGCAGATGTATTGGTACAAAATAATCAGATTACCAACAGTTTGGGGCTAGGCATTGGGTATGTGGATACGACCGGCGGCATTGTTGAAAACAACACGGTTAGTAACAGCTCTGGTGGCGCAATTGGCATCCTGACGGCTGACGGGATCACCATTCGAAACAACCAGGTGACTAATATCAATACGGACATAGGCACCCTAGGGTCTCCAGCGGCTATCCTGGCGGGTAATGTCAGCGGTGAGTTTAACATTAGTAACAACACGGTAACTGGAACTACGGGGTCTCAGCTGTTTAATGGCCAGGGTATTTTTATTGCCAACAATACTGGGAATATGGCCCTCACCCTTGCTAACAACACTATCAGCAATAATCAAGGTGACGGGGTTAGCGTCTTTTTGGGTGGTGATGCTACAGCTACGCTCAACATCACCAATAATATGATTGAGAATAACGGTGCTGACACGCCCAGCCTCAGGGGAGATGGGATCAAGATTGCAGTTGAAGAGAATGGGGAGATTACTCAGCTTGCGATCGCAAACAATACCCTCAACGGCAACGTTGACGACGGCCTAGATATCAGTTTGGGACTCTTTCAGAATTTTCCTATTCCAGTTATTCCAATCGCAATTCCTGGTATTGGCACCACCATCGGGGCTAGTAGCGCCCAGGTAAGCAACGCTACCATCAGCGGTAACACCATTACCAATAATCAAAATGGCCAGGGCATTGTTCTGCGCAGCGTTGGTGATGATAGCAGTTTGGTTATATCAGTAGAAGGAAACACATTGACCGGCAACGGCTCCACCGGCGTTAGCGCTCAATCATTTGATGCCAATAGTGATAGTTCCACTGATTTGTGTCTAGCCCTCAACAACAATGATAGCGACAATGGCTATCAGCTCACTGAAGCGCCCCTCAGCACTTTTACCGTGGTCAATCGGGACGCAGTGGATGGAGCCAATGCTGGCACCGTGACCCTTCTGCCGCTACCGGCGAGCTTTGACACAGCTGCAGATATCGATAGCTGCCCGTAGGTAGGATCCTGACTTTTCCCCACCTACTCTAGGGAAAAGTCGGGCTCAGCATCAATGGACACCCGATTCCATTCGGGGGTGGGCATATTGTTGGTGGCTTCCCGCAAAGCACCTTCCCAGTACTTACGAATCTTGGCTAGATAGGGATCGCTGGACTGTAGCTGTACCCGATGGCGAATTTCAAAGCTATCGGCTTCGTATAGAACCATGTTGATGGGGGGACCGACGGAAATATTGGAGCGCATGGTGGAGTCGATGGAGAGTAGGGCGCATTTTGCGATCGCATCCAACGACGACTCATGGGTCAGGGTACGATCCAAAATCGGCTTGCCATATTTGGTCTCCCCGATTTGTAAAAACGGCGTTTCCGGCGTCGCCCGAATACAGTTGCCCTGACTATAAATTAGGTAAACCTCCGGGGACTCCCCTGGCAGCTGTCCCCCCACCAAAAAATTGCACTGAAACTCAATCCCATCTTGATCCAACCAGTTACGATCTTCGTCGTGAATCTTACGAATTTCATAGCCGATATAGCGAGCAATCTCGTACATAGTCGGCATCGTATGCAGCGAATCCTTAGCCCCCGTTTTAATATCCTGACCCAGCTGTTGTACCACCGCCTGAGTCACCGAAAGATTGCCCGAGACACAGGCCACAATCACCCGCTCCCCAGGAATCGAAAAGTCAAACAGCTTCTGATAGGACGAAATATAATCCACCCCTGCATTGGTGCGAGAATCAGCTGCCAGCACCAAACCTTCTTTGACTGATATTCCTAAACAATAGGTCACTAATTCAGACTCCTCTTTCATCTAGCAACTGTCCCCATATAGCTAGGGCGGATCAATTCACCCACCCCCACCCAATGCGGCCTGGGCCACATTGTCAAGATCTCATGACTATAGTAAGAGCTATTAGCCCACCTAGATCGCCCTCGGGGTGACCGATTACAAGAACATTTGTGGCGTTACTGATCCTCAGTATGGATCAGCACCGCGATAGTTATTAACGGCATGTACAACTTTAGGGTGGTCATCCCCCTTGAAAAGGACTGCCGTGTATACACAAGTCGGAGAGTAAGCTCAAAGCTTCGAGCCCTCATCCCCCAACCCCTTCTCCCTGGGGGAGCTAGACTCAACGTCCTTCTCCCCCAGGGAGAAGGATTTAGGATGAGGGGTAATGCAGGAGTTAGAGCCACTTTCCATTCCAATCCCCTAGATGTATATGCACCGTAGCCTTGAAAAGGGGGAGCTAGAAAAATCGCACATCACATTATTAGCCGATCGACTGCTGATGGATTAGCTGCTGCACCTTACTAATTGTCTGGTTAAATTCTGGACCTTTACGCTGGGGCATCGCTTCAAAAGCCCGTTGCTCATCTTCCATCATGATTACATCCTGGTCTACTAAGCCCGCTAGCAATCCCCGCGCCGCATTAAATAAACGGTTCTTAATAAAGCGACGGAACCGGACAGGCAACTTGTGTAATCGATGAAACGCCCCTAAGGATACAAAATGCACGAGATAGGCCCTGGTGCGAGTGGCACTGACAGGGCAAAATAAACAGTAAATCTTAAAATCACGCCCCAGCACGGACTGCCAATGGGGATAGACATAGCTAACATCCAGGTTGGTCGGTCGCAGCTGACGCATGGCGGGAATAAACAGCTGCCCCACTGAGTAAATCTTGTCAATTTTGTAATAGCTCTCGGCATCATAGTGGGCATCTACCCGAGCGGATGTCGTGTCAAGGTGGCGCAGCACTGGATTCGCCCAAGCCTGCAGGTCATCGTGCAGGCGTCCGTGGTACATGTCCATCAGATTTTCGATTAAAAATGAGAAGTGGGCCTGGGTATCGATCACCGTGTAGGAGGCAATATAGTTAAGATGATCCCATTCCGGTAACCCTAGTAAGGGGACGCTGTCCGCCTGATTCGGGTCGCCTGGAAACAGCCAGATAAAGCCATCCTGTTCTCGCACCGGATAGGTACGCAGACGACAGTTAGGTAATTTCTGTTTTTTGCTGAGGTAGGGGACATCGACACAGGCCCCGGCCCCGTTAAACTGCCAGCCGTGGTAGATGCATTCCAGCTGATCCCCCTGGACTTGACCATGGCTGAGACGCACCTGCCGATGGGGACAGCGATTTTCAAGGGCATGGACAGCAGAGTGGCTGTCGCGATATAGCACAATTTGCTGCTGCCACAGCACTACCGCCAAGGGTTGATGGCCTAGTTCGCTGCTTTGGGCAACCACATACCAATGGTTCGGGTTAATTGGGGCGTGGCGCACCGCTTCAAGCGGAGTTGCTGATGTTTGTACAGGGGATGCAATGGAAGTGGGCTGAACCATTGGACTATCTGTAGAACGCATAGGGAAATCGGCCATTAGATTACACCCTAACGCACTGACACTGAGCCCAATGCTCAAATTAATCGGATCCCTATTTACCGAGGACCATCAGCCGTATTGGTTGCCCTGGCATGCCCATCTTGTTGAGTGGGGATAAATGGCTATCAGGATAGAGCCCAATGTCTATTAATATCTTTATTTTACTCAAAGTAATTAGGGCAAAAGCTTCTTAAATATCCTAACAAAAGCTGCATAAAATAAGCAGGTATCACGTACCTTCAGATTATTATGACTGATATTAGACAATCTCTCCAAGCTGCATTGGACATTGATGGAACGATTGGTGTTGCTTTGGGTGATTGGAATACGGGATTTTCGCTTGGTCAGGCTTCAACTAGTAATGTCTTCCCAGAATCAAAGTTGGAAACTGCGATCGCACTAAATTCAGAAGTTATCAAAGCAAAAAATAGGGCACGGGAAGGCCTGGCGCTCTCTGCTGAGATTGAGGATATTCTCATTACCCTAAAAGATCAGTACCACCTAATTCGAATTGCCGAAACCACTCCAGGTGTCTTCTTCTATCTTGTTATGGATAGAGCCAAGGCAAATTTAGGTCTTGCCCGGATTAAACTACGGTCTATCGAAAAGGACCTACAAATATAGAACCTGGCCAATTTAGCTACAGACTGCTGTAGTTAGCTTCTATAAAAAACTATTTTCCTATGGCTATATAGTAAGTAGGTCATCCCAATTAACTATTAGACATTGAGGCCCCGTCTGGCTGAACTCATGTCGAAGCTTTCCGGCCCCCCATATTAGGGGAACTAGACTCAAAGCCCTCATTACTGGGGGGCTGGGAGCAAACACAAAGAAGTTAAAAGCTTAATTTTTATCTTACAAAAACTTGAGTTCGTCTACTTAAGACTTGTCAAGAGTTAAGCTAATTTTCAGCCAAAATTGCTAACATCCATATGCAAAGCTAACACCATGCTCTCTAACATTGTTTTCAGGTTAGAACATGCTGTTAGCTTTGCATTTTTTGTTGATATCAACAATCAAGCCATGCAGATAGAATGATTCATTACACTAAAAATTATTTAAACAATTCAAATATTCATTTACTAAGAATTTGGCTCGTACGCTATTTGCCAAATCTTGCGCTCCTCCCCAAGCCCCTACGCGGTCATTTAGAATCACGTATTAATACGATTAAATCAGTAGACGCTCGAAAAAGCACCCAGGTAAAAGTCTTAGAAAAGCTGCAGGTAGACTGTGATGCTGCTGTCTTAGAAGCCCAAGAAATGATAGTAGAGACTGAGGTGCCAGCAGATGTTTCTGAGGCTGAGAAGACAGCTAGTCAGGTAGTTGCCATCTACCAGTACCTGATGAATGCTTATGTAGACAATTTTATATTTTTACCCATATTAGACTACCTGCATACTATTGAAACAGACAAAAGTAAGCAGGCCGCTAGCCTCAAGATTCTACCCAAATTTAATCACCTGATGAATGGATTAGAGCCTCTGATCCAGGGTCTGCGTGTTGTTCTAACAGAGTCTAAAAACCCGCGAGCCATTGGTTATCTAACCACTCAGCTCCATCTCTCTCGTCAGAAGATTTTAAGTCGCCTAGATGCTTACGAGCGCCTCTGGCTGACGCCTTACATACAGTTAACAGAAGAACTCATCTGTATGCCCTGGCCACGGGTGTGTGCCGCCACCAACCATTATTCACCTCAAGCTAAAACAGTAACAACGATCATCACTAAAGTACTTCCCAGGACTGAACTCATTGCAGCAAATGTCTATAAGAAAATGCAGCAAGCCTATCCAAACCATGTCAGTCGTCGGGGACGCATTCAATCAAGCGGTGTTGAAGCTTCTAGCCTGCGAGATTTAAACATGTTTCAAACTTATATCTGGCTAGCACTGTTAGAAGATGATGTGTCCGTAATCAAGCACGAGCTACTGCCCCTATGTTTGATTGTCTTTCCTTGCTCACAGGTGGACTGGAGGTTGGTTCAAAAAAGCCTGCAATGGCTAGGAGAGGAAATATCCACACACCTTGACGAGAAAGAGGCACAAATATTTTCTAGCTACTTCCGGCCAATACAGGTGATATTTGCCCGAAACGTTAATCCGGAGCAGATTGATGTCTATGCACTAAAGCAAGAATTGATTGCTTAAGATCGAGGAGTACCCCAACTTCATATCCCGAGCTAGTACGTACAAGACATAACAAGAAAAATTGATGTATCCAATTGCTACAGTCAGATCTTGCTTTCTGAGCAAAAAGTCTCTACCCTTATGCAATGGTTGCGGCTCAGCCGCTGCCAGACAACAGAACTAAATAGCCCGGCGTCGTCGGCAGGTGATTGGACCCACCTAACCGACGACTTACCCCCAAACTGAACTGGCAGTCTGAGGGCTAGGACGATTATGCCCTAGCACCCACGATTTGCACTACATTTTGTGGGTTTGCTAGGGCTTTTTTAGTTCTGGTTTCCTGCCCCATGGCCTAGTCCGTGGGGCACCTGTCCCATTACATACAAAACAGAGAAACCAGAACCATGTTTCAAGATCCAACCCAGGGCGCAGACGCGTTCACCCATCAGCCTGACCTGCTGCCAGACTACAATTTCGAACACGGTCGCCATATCGTGCTTGGCACCCTCGGCTATGTCCAGACCACGATCAAACAGCTGCACAAACTCAACTACGCCGAAGCCAACGACTGGAGCCGTCCACTACCGACCGGACGACCCAATGAAGTGATGGCAATTTTGACGAATAAGGTACAAGTCGACTAGGGCTGTGTGCGATCGCACTCGTCTGAGACTTTCTTAGGATGGGTGCGATCGCGCCGAGGTTCGACAATTCTAGGGAGATGTTAATGCTGCGCCTCATGCAAAGCAGGCAATCCCCACCAGGGAATATCAGGGTGCTCATGATGTTCCTGATGGTAGCCAAAGTGATAGCAGGCTAGCAATGACAGAAACCATGGGAGAGGAAAGCTTCTGGCGCACTGATGATAGTCAGTTGTAATATTTTGATGGGGCCAGTATGTCCCGAAATAAAATAATTGCAGTGAACTTAATAAAAGTGGGATAGCCCAAAATAAGACCAGATTGACTGGCGACAGTTGGAATATAAAACTGACAATACCAACAGCACTCGCTAACTGAATAAACTGTTTCCACCCCCAGTATTGCCTCATAAAATGCAAGTACCAGGTCAAAAAGCTCGCCTGTTTCAGACCACAAAAGTCAGGATCTTTTGCACTCATGGGATAGCGATGATGTAACCAATGCTTTGTAACCAGCGTTTTGTATGGTAGAGAAGCATACGAAAACGCACAGAGAGCCCCGATTGCAGCATTAACCGATCGATTCGCGGGGTAGACCAACCCATGGATGGCGTCATGGGCGGTAATAAATAAGCCCGTGTTCAGAAACGTCTGAAGTAAAATAGCCCCCAAAATTACAGCTGGATGAACAGCTGTAGAGAGGTCAATGGATAAAAGCAATTCCAAATGGCAAAGCCATGCTGCCATAATGACCAGAGCAATCAAAAGCCCTCTACATTCAGAGAGGGCGAGTCGCTTTGGAGATTGCCTAAAACATAATCCAGGCGTATTCGCTTGGCTCACTGGCAACAATCCTCAGATACCTACATGCGGGTGAGCAGACTGATTTTAGCCTGTTTGTCTGCTTCTAACTCCGCGAGATCAGAAAGGGCTAATAACCCGTCCTTAACCAGCCTGGATAAGGTGTACATCAGAAAGGGTTCCCTGTCATCATACTTGCCATCGATTTCGTGTCTCTTGGCACTTAAGAAGTCATGCAGTTGCCAGACATCTTCAGTTAGTGAGATTAAATTAGCTTTCTCTCGAACACCTTCAATCAGAGCCTTAACCTCTTGATCGTAAGCTTTTTTGAGTGCTATCTCAGCAACCTTTTTCTCGTTGTCACTCCAATGAATTTCTGCCTGCTGCATCATCTTGCTTAATATCTATGTCCTTGATTTGAAATTTATATGCCCGTACATCATCATAACGAAAAGCACTGTTGAGGGTAGTCGTAAACTCTAAAACCACTAAGGAATGAGGATTTAATCACGCCCTAATTTTTGTCGTACCGGTTGCCATGGCGACCTCTGCAGACGCAATTTTGCGAAAACAGCTGCCATGAGCATTGAACAGACGACAAACATCCCCTTGAGATCATTCCTAGAATGGACACCCCAAGGGGATAACTCACAATGTTTGAAAATCTATCGTCTTAATTAACGAACCAGATTCAACAATTCTTTGGGTGACGCTAACAGGTCGATAGCGACGAAAAATATCTTGTTGTCAGGGCTCAGTAAAAATCGCCAGGCAATGTTCATGCCAATACCTGCTCCAAACCAGGGTGTCTGGCAGGTGCCGGTAACCTTGATCTGAGTGTAGCCATCGACTGCATCTTCGGAAACCCCGCGCTCAGGGATGAGATTAAGATTCTGACACTCTTCTCTAAAAAATCGGAGTACGGCTTCTTTACCTACGATGGGCTTCCGAAAAGGAGGCTGTAGGGCACCGTCAGGGGTAAACAGTTCAATGAGCGCATCGAAGTCATTTGCATTCAGATTGTTCATGTAGCTCAGAACTGTCTCATTGGTAATGCCCTCAATGGAAACTTGAGTGCGCTGGTCCATCGATTTGGGGGGCACTACGGGTTGTGAGACACGGTTGCTGCCAAAATCTCCCGTATCAAAGCCCATATCTACAACAGAATTACGAAGGACCGTGATCTGTTGACCTGACTCCAACTCTCTGATTGACTGTAAAACGGCAGCAGCATTAGCTGAAAGCTTATAGCCTTTTGGAATAGGAGCCACATAGCCTTGCTCCATCCATTCTCCAAGCTGGTACCAAAAACCCAACTTAATATTTGGCGTCCACGTCGCATAGGTACGGGAAATCTCAGTATCAGACCGGTTAGCCAAATCACACATGACTTGAGTCTGTTCTGCAGGCGTCATCTGCTTAATTTTATTCATCGTGATTTCGGCAAACTGCATATTGGCAGCTCCCAGGGCGGCAACCGTAATCGTAGAGCCCATTTCAAGATAGGCAAACCAGATGAGGGCCAACTGGTCTTCAGCACTGAGCTGATTAAATCTGGCAATAGTCGCTGGAACGGCATCAGCGGCTAGCGTGTTGGGAAAAATGTTGCGAGCAGAATTAATGGTATATGCCATGTTGTAGCGATGTCTCCAGTGCAAAAAACAGAATGCTGAATAGCAGGCTGAACGGGCAGACCCTTTGAATTTAGGTCTGCTTAGCTATTAGTCAGAGAGAGATTTCAGAACAGGCATTGCTAACAAAGCTATCCATGAGGCATGGTGACTTTGTTACATAGACAGTCTAAAATCTTTGCAACCAGTTCTATTTAAAACAAATTCGCTCAACGAATCTACAGAGTAAAATCTTGGCTTTACTGATCCTTGGGATGACGCTAGCAGTGAGAAACTGCTAAATAGCAGCAACTACAGATCGGCCCATACCTTAAATCAGCAATCGCAAAATCTCTATACTTTGTCGAACCTACTACGGTTGTCGCAATGCATTTATTAGCCCCTAACAAATGGGCTTTAAGTGCGCTCTCATTAACGTAACCTTACTAACAACAGCAATAAATGGGTAGACGTAATCAGATGAATTACGCTTACTCACACAGTATAACTTATTTTGTTAACAAAATGAAACATAAATTTACATTTACTTAACCTGAGCTGCAATCGGGGTAGGTTTTGTTGGGTTCTTCCCCTCTGCTTGATTGAGTTTGCTCAGTTTTTTGCGTTGCTGATTTAGGAGATGGACCGATCTGGTAATGATGCAATTTATCAGCACTCTTCAGTTGAAATCATCCCGGGGATCAGCAACGCCCGATTTTTTACTGGCTCAAGAAACCTGCTATGAAGGGCTGATTAAGCCGCAGACTCGCTAGAGGTGTCGGTATCAGCTGGGATTTGGCCTTCTAGTTCGCCGATGGCCGCATTGATGGCGGCTAGATGTACCTGCATGCGATCGCGGGTGGTTTTTAGCCAGTGCAGTCTCATCTTTTGGCAGTTGGCATAGAAGGTTTCATAATCGTTGCTGCAACTACCTGACTTGGAGGAATTACAAAAGGGAAAAAACATGATGGCAGGTCACTATAGAAACGTATAGTTACAGGCTAACAACTTTCGAAAAAAGGTGCAGACATACGTTTGCGCTCTGTGCATCAACCATAGCTAGGGTTACAGGGTGTTCGACATGGTATCGAAGGTGAGCAACCGACTGATTTCATCGCTCTGAAACCCTAAGGACATGGGGCGTTTTACCCCAGGCAACACTTGCACATCATAGAGTTCCGAGATGTGGCCTTCTAGTCGGAGCCAATGTGCGATCGCACCCGTATTTAGATCAATAATCATCAAACCGCAGCGTGACTCTACCTCTTTTTCCCGCAACAGCTCATCCAGCATCAGCCCAGAGAAGGCTCCATCACCAGCCCGCACTTTAGACAGCCCCACAATGGCAAAGTGCTGCCAAAACGCTAAGCCGCGCAAATAGCCAGGGCAAAACGTCACCGGTTCAAACTGCCCAGTTGCCAGGTCAATGTAGCCAAACTCGCCCGTACCCGAATTTAGCAACCACAGCTTGCCTTGATAAAACCGAGGCGAATGGGGCATCGATAAACCTGTGGCCACAATCTCGTTGGTAGCCAGATCGATGACACAGCCACTGGTACGGCGCTTGTCTCGCCAGCTATCGACCAGATCAACGGGGCTAACCACCGTCACATAGCCAGGGCGGCCTGCCACCATCGCCAACCCATTTAAATGACAACGATCTTCATTGACCAACTTAGAAATAAATGGAGGTTGCCAGAGCGGGGTACAGCTATGTTTTTGACTGACCGTCGCTAAGCTGTTTAACAGGGTACACACCATCAAAATGCGCCCCGTCTCATCCAGGGTGACATCATGAATATCAAGATCGCCTGTGGTGTAGCCCACCCGAGGAACGTAGCACTTATCGCAGTCACGATACTGTTGCCCCGGCTTCAATACATTGTTGAGCTGCCACAGTTGAAACTTAGTACTCAAGTAAAGCCGCTCAGCATCCGGGGTGGCATACAGCCCCATAGCTCGCCCAAACAGTCGCATACTGGCCGACAGCTTATTTTGCTGATTCATGCCGATCAGCAGCAGCAATTGACTTTGGTAGGTGGTGAATGCCAAGCTCAGACCCTCATCCCTGAGCCAGCTCGGAAACTGACGGGAGGCAGAGATGCCTAAATTAAGAGTGTTGCCAGCGGCAGGGGACGTTGATTGAACCATGACATCAACCGCAGTTTGAGCTTAAAGTGATCATAGAAAATACAGCACAATGCAGATGATAGCAATGACCGACGCACCCTTAAGGGCAAACAATGGCGTTGGTAAAATCACCGCTGCCTGCGGGGTCAGCCGGATCAAAGGTGCCTGTGTTGTTAGTGGTAACGTTAGCCAAGTCAACAATCTCAAACTGGGCTGCATTGCCTGTATCGTTATTTAACACAAAGCCCGTATTGCCTGGGTTGTTTGACACGTTATCTGATAGCGTCAAACAAATCTCCGCATCCTCGCCTAAATAGATATATACGCCTGGGCCAAGATTGTCATTGATGTCGTTGCTATCTAAAGTGAGTGACACTACAGCATCATCATAAATTTCAAAAGAGATGCCACCTGATCCGTTATTTTCGACAATATTGTTAGAGACGTTAGCAGTGACAGCTGCATAGTCGTAAATTTCGACGTAAATTCCAAAGTCTGCATTATCTGAAATTGTGTTGTCGCTAATAGTGACATCAACTACAGTATTATCTTCAATCTCCTCAAGATAAATGCCGTGGCCGTTATTGCCTGTAATAGTGTTGCCCGTAATCGTAACGTCAACTTCCGCATAGTCATTGATCCGGCCAAGCGCAACGCCCGCGTCATCGTTATCTTGAATGACGTTGTCACTGATAACAATATCTACAATCGCATATTCGCCAATTTCTTCAATGTAAAAGGCAGAATTGCCGTTGCCGCTAATGGTGTTGCCAGTTAAGCTAATCGTAGTGTCAGTATAAATGCCTTCTTCAATAACAACTCCGTAGTCGCCATTATTGTTGATTGTGTTGTCGCTGATAGCTAAATTGACAATAGCATCGTCATCGAAATCGTCAAAGTAGATACCATTATCATCATTATTGCTAATGCTATTTGCAGAGATAATGATATCAACTTCGGCATTATCTTCAATGCTCTGAAAACGAACGCCATCGTCATTGTTATTGTCGATAGTGTTATCGCTAATGGTAATATCAACGACGGCATCATCACTAAAATCATTGAAGTAGATACCGTTGGAAGCATTGTTATCAATGGAGTTGCCAGCAATATTGACATTAACCATTGCATCGTTATAGATCTCATCAAAGAAGATGCCGTCATCGTTGTTGCCATCAATCAAGTTATCATTGATGGCTATATCAACAACGGCATTCTCACGGATGTCACCAAAATAAATCCCCCGTCCATCATTATTATTAATACTGTTGTCGCTAATCATGACATCGACAACAGCATCACCATAAATCTCATCAACATAGATACCAGAGCTGTCATTGCCACTAATGTCGTTATTCTGAATGGATAGACTGACATCGGCAGTGCCGTAAAGCTCGTCGATATCAATACCGTTGTTACCATTATCCGTAATAATGTTATCGCTAATAGTGAGATCAACAACGGCATCGCTGCCAATATTATCAATGTCGATGCCATCATCGGCAGCATTGGTGATTTGATTGCGGGTGATGGTGAACTGCAAATCTTCAGTCAGGTCTCCAATATCAATGCCATTGTCGGCGGTGCTGGTGATCAGGTTGTCAGTAATCACAACGGTTCCGGCCAGACCATCCAGACCCACAATGGCAGAATCTGTCACCCCTGTAATATCAAATCCAGAAATGACCGTATCATTCCCCAACGTTACCGTGTCACCGATCGTCGGGAAATTGCCACTGCCAGACCCTGGCAGTGCGATCGCACCAAACTGAGTCTCCACCACCTGCTCAGGCCCCACCGAGAGCACCTGCACCCCGTCCGGGATAGTAAAACTGCCCCCTGCATCGCCCGCCTGCACGTAAATAATATCGTCCGCATTGGCAATCCCCACCGTATTGGCAATCGTATCGCGGGGTGCTTCAAAGGTACCCCCGGCACCCGCCGCACCGCTAGCAGGGTCCACATGACGAAAGATGAAATCTTGCCCCGTCGCTGGGTTGATCGCGATCAACGTCTCCAGACTATTATCAATCTGCTCTTCTACTAGGATGGTATTGGTTCGAGCAAGCGGCTCACCCGCCCTTGACCACAGACGGGCTAGCTGGCCCGCCGATTCAGCATCAGGCCGCCGGGCAGAGGCTCCTGGGCCAAAGAAAAAATTTGCTGAGAGAATAACGTTAGTGCCAAACACCTCATCATGCTGTGCCCCTAGACCAAAGCGCAGATCCTCACGGGGTCGATAGTCTAGAGATGCCCTCACCCCCAAGCTATCATCCTCGACCTGGCCACCCAGGTAGTAGAGACCACCGCGCCCCCACAGGGCACCCGATCCACAGCAATCAAAAATTTGCACTCCACCATCCAGCGAAACCGTCGTAATGGCTGCCTCAGACAGCTCGGTGATGGCTTGATCGACGACCAGATTTGTACCCGCAAATCGAGGGTTGCCCAATTGAGAACTCGACGACACAAATTGCTGGGTATACCCTACC
>NZ_JADEXP010000565.1 GCF_015207065.1 Leptolyngbya cf. ectocarpi LEGE 11479
ATACTATAGTGAATCGACTTACTGCAACCAAGAAATTGAATCATGGTGTTAGCTACCCCATGATTCAATTATTTGATCTTTATCTTTCATGAAATACCACCATTCTCTTCCCTCTTTAACTCTGTAAAACAATTTAAGCTTAACTAAGCCATTCAAGACGGAAGACGCTGTATTGTATGAACAACCTAAATTCTTTTCTACATCTCGGATTGTGAAAGCAGGTGCCATACCACTTTTCGCCACTTGAAATACTGTTCTTTGTTTGTCGCTAAGCTTTTTGTAAAGACCAGAATCCCAGAGCCACTTATTAAACCTTTCAATTTCTAATGCAGCATTTTGATAAGATAATTTGAAATTTTCAATGGCTCTGATTATTATCCCACTCTGATACTCTATAAAATAAGTTAAATCCATATCATCGGTTTCTGTATAAAGGTAACTTTTTCCATATTTTATAGGTGCTTTTTTTAGCAAAACACTAATCGAAATATACCTGAATGCAGCAAAATCACTTTTAAACAAGTACCAATAGAACAGTGCTCTTGCTACACGCCCATTTCCATCTCTAAATGGATGCTCAAAGCCGATACAAAAATGTAAAACTATGGCTTTTATTAGAGGATGAAGATATGAGCTTTCTCCAATGTCATCGTGATTTGCATTGCACCATTCAACTATCGATTTAATCCTATTCTTTAATCCACTAGCTGGAGGGGGTGTATGTACAATATCTCCTTTAGAGTCAACAACATAAGTATCATCATTTCTACGAAATTGACCAGGCACATAAGTATCATCATCTATATCTTCTACACCAACTTGATGAAGTTCTTTTATAAGATCTATAGATAATGATTTATTCCTCTGTTCCCAAGCAAACATCATCATTTTAAAATTACCTAAGATCATTTTTTCACCTGAATCCCTAGGCTTTCTATTTCTTCGTATTAATTCCTTTGCTATTTTAGTAGTAGTCGCTGCTCCCTCAAGTTGACTACTACTAATCGATTCATCTTCAATCAAGTCATTCAATAAGTATTCTATTTGAGCCCTCTCCCCGATTTTACTGCTAATCCACTCTAAGGAAGCGCTTGTGGCATTTCTGTCGGTTTCTGAGATAGCCTTTTGAATAAGAGGAGTGAGGACAAAATGGCAGCTAGTTGCAGGATCTCCCAACTGAATTAACGGAGACTTCTGCCTATTCCTTGCAAGCTTAACGATTGACCAGGCCAGTTCTATATCAATATTTGGTGGTACCCGATATCTCAGCTCATCAAAATGGAGATACCTTCCCTTCTTGTCAATAGGGGTAAAAAATTCCAAATACTCATTCAGCTTATCAGGACTATCAGAGGCTATAATCAAAAAAGGATCTGCCTCAATCTTCGGAGGGCGTTTGATATTCACTATCTCAATTTAAACATATTTTGAGATAATTATAGGCGATAATACAAATTTAATCTCAAAATTTCTAGCTTCTGAAATAATGATGGCAGGTGCCTGAAAGTTATGATTGGCTAATTATTATGTATAGGGAAATATTTCAGCCTAAAATCCTGTCTGAGGTGAATAGGTGGAAATTCGTCAGCCTAATACCCCGATATGGGTGATTAGGTAGACGCATTCAGTATAATCGCCATCCCAAACCCTGAGATTATCGGGTTGGTATTGGGGCGATCGCCTAAATCAGGTTCAGCTCTGTGGCTCGTTTCACAGCGGCCCGCCGGTTGGTGACGTTGAGCTTGCTGTAAATCCGCTTGGTATGGGTGCGCACTGTACTCAACGCCACGACCAGCTCACGGGCGATTTCTGGGCCAGAGAGTTCGGTGCTGAGTAATCGCAGAACATCCAGTTCTCGTTGGCTGAGGGGTTCAATTAAAGGTTGGGGAGAAGGGGCAACAGCGGACGCAGCATCCTGTGGTTGCCCCCAGGTTTCTAAGGTGGTCAATAGCCACTCGGTGTAAGTGGGTGTGCTGCCACGAGTCATAGCCTCTCGCAACAGTTGCGCCATCAGTTCTCCGTGTTCTGCAAATATGCGAACATAGCCCTCTGGTTCGGCCAGGTTTAAGGCGCGTTCCAGGGGTACGATCGCCCCCGCCAAATCCCCTTTCGCCTCATACGCCAATGCCTGGGTTATTAGAACTTCGATGATGCTGCCGATTCTCTCCTCAGTTTCTGCAGTTTTTAGAAGTCGGGTAAGGAGTTCGATTACTCCTGATTCCACCTCAGTTTGTGTGAGGAGATTGAGGTAACGGTCTCCTCCCGTTGAGAGACGAGGCAATTAACAAGTTACGCATCCAATCGTCATGATATCGGAAGCCATTGAGTTGCTCGAACGGAC
>NZ_JADEXP010000026.1 GCF_015207065.1 Leptolyngbya cf. ectocarpi LEGE 11479
GGAGGGTATTTAGAACATCGACGGAAAACACCTATCGGGATTCAAGTCCTTTGGAAAGGATGGGCAAAGTTACAGGGCCTGGTTGAAGGTTGGCAACTAGCGAACCAGACTTAATAGGAAAAGTCAGAGCTGCTGACGGGGGTTAAAGCCCCCCTTTCCCCGCTGTGCTGGAGGCTCGAAGCCCCAGCGCTGTATCAGGGTGGCTCCCCAATAGTCCCCTTGACCATGCCAGAACGTGGGCTGTGAACCGAGAGCATAATCTTGGTGTTCGTTATAGTTCAGGTACTGCAGCTCATCTAGATACCAGCTAGACCGATCGTCAATCTGGGGTTGTTCGATCTCGGCATACCAGGAGCCGCCAAAGGCGGTACCCACTGCGTTTAATCGTCCACGCCACGAGGTTGAGCCTGCACGACCCTCCTCAGCGATACGGCCTGACAGTGTGGTCTGTTGACCAATGCCACTCAGACTAAACGTATCTGAGGCGATCGTTGGCAGTCCCTCAGTGATAACAGCGGATTCAAGCTGCTGCCGCTGTTGACGAGGAGTCTCGGGAGGGTCAAATCGAATGGCATAGTTATTGGTGTCAAAGGTGGCTGGAATGCCAAGACGAGACTCAATTTCGGCAATAGAGAATACTAGACCCAGATCTGGGTCGATGGCCAACTCTGTGGGATTGATGCGGATAATGGAGACTTGCGATCGCAGCTCCCAGTCTCCGTTATCTAGAGTTGTCACCTGAATATTGAGCAGCTGCACCACATCATCAAATGGGATACGCCACTGTTCAAAAGCGACAGGATGTCCGCCTTCTTCTTGGCCTTTAATTAAAGCAACAACAGATGTCGTACTCCGGACATCTAACCCTACCGGAAAAACATCAAATTCACTTGTCGCTGAGTCTAAAGCTGTTGTTTTTTCAGCATCTATTATCTCCGACTCATCTGTATTGTTGCCAGCAGGAATTTCTAGTGGAGTACTTTCTGAATCTTTTGTAGGTATTTGAGCAGTTGTCTCTAGATCTTGTGGTGAGAACGCAGCTATCTCTGATTTCTGCGTGTCTAAATCGGCTAATTTCTTGACAGTTGCGGATAGTACTGAGGCACCACCGGGAATGGTGTGTATTTTCTCCTCAAACAGAACTTCAGCTCCGGCAGGAGAAGCAATTAGCATGAGCCAGCCTAGCACCAGCGCAGCGTGCAGCCGATGATACCAGAATGTCATCAAAATAATCTCTGCTCAGAAACGTCTGCGTCTAGAGTTCCCGAGCACGTAAGAACAACGATAATTATTTAATGCTGCTTTAAAGAGAAAATGAAAATAGCGCTGTTAGAGTGCAATTAGGGTAAGAACAACATCGTAGTTATACTGACCAGGGATAAATGGTGACGGTGACTCCACCCGAATACGGACCCCAAGATCGACTTCTCCTATCTCATTGATCAACAGAGGTACGCCACTGGGGACTTCGTTGGTGCCATCGCTGAGAAAGCTAGTGTACTGCGTTCCTTCGGGAGCGGGGGTGCCTCTGGGGATAGGCTCTGATGCCGTCACTGAGAGCGGACCAGATGTTTGCAGTCTGATAATGGTTGGTTCTAACGTTTCAATCAGTGTCGGTAATCCAGAACCTCCATTGTCTCCTCCAGAAGGGATGGGAGTTGGGGATTGTACAGTGTCTACAGATGTAACAGGTGCAATATTGCCAAAGAATTCAACATCAAGGGTTTGACTGTAGGCAGGAGAGGCATTGACCATAGCGATTCCCAAACTGGCACCTATGGCAGTTAGCCCTAATTGATAAATGTAATTAGGCACCGCTTATCTCTCCTTTACTAGTTATTTGTTGTTTGAGTTGATTACTGTATCGTCATTGGAACCGTAAATGACTGTTGCTGGTTGCTATCTCCATCTAGCCATGTAAGGGTGCCTGTCAGCTGATACTGACCGGGAGTAACCGTAGTCTCAGCATCCAGTGGCAGGCTGACTAGGCGAGTTTGTTGAGTAATGACGCTGGTGGCAGCGGTCTGTCCCTGGGCAATGGTTTTGTCCCCCTGGGTGAGCTGCCAGTCTATTTCTGGACGAGCCGAGGCCGTGCCGCTGTTCTCGACCAGTAGCTGGATTTGTCGTGGCTCCAGCTCCATCTGCGCCGATAAAGCGGTCAGACCTGGCGCTAGTTCTCCCTGACGAACATACACAGTTGCCCCAATGCGGGTCCGAAAAACTAATCCTCCGGCGCTATCATCTGTCGTCAGCGTCAACGGTTCTGCAAAGATAGCCGCTCGATATTCTCTTTCGGCCAGACTGGGGGGAAATAAACTAATCATTCGCACCCGTCTGACCTCGCCAGGGGCAATTTCTAGTTCCCGTGGTGAAAACTGCAGATAGGGGGACAGATCGCTAGGATCGCTAGCTAGCGTGGCAAACCCAGTGTCTTGTTCATAGGTAAAGGGTTCCGCATACATGCGAACGCGGACCGAATCTTCACTGGTATTACTCACCGTTAGGGTGCCTTGAGAACGGCCTCGAGCAGCCTCTGCTTCGATCACTAGGGGGGACAGCCCAATTTGTGCATGGGCCGCGTTGCCCATCATCAGACCTAGCCCTATCGCCCAGCCTGCCAGGTGTCTAACAGACCGGTGCCAAGACGAATGGATTCCCATAGTTTGTTGCGTTGTATGCATATGCAAGTCAGGTTAGCGTTGCAACCTAAGGCATTTTGCAGAGAATGCCCATAGTCCTAGCTAACCTGACCAACTAAACCTGATTAACTAACTGACAGGTGGTTTGATGTGTCTAGTTGGGTGTCGCCGTTAGCGTTACTTCAAACCCATAGTCACCGCTGGTAATCGGTGTCTCGCTCTCGAGATACATATCCACTTCCAGAAAATTAGGGCCATTGAAAACTTGTGCCATGTTGTTACCGGCAGGCCCGATTACTGTGCTTCCTCCTATGAGATAAGACTCGGCACTCATGAGTACCAGCTCAGGTCCTGCCGTTTGAACAGGCGCTGAGGCCGAGATCTCGGCAGGGGTGTTGCAGTCAGCTTCAACTTGGGCAAACTGTCCACCTTCAAACCCAGCAGCAATAGCATAGGAGTTGCTAAAATCACGAGCTAGCACACCAGGGGCAATGAGATTCAGGTTACAGCTCCCGTCGATGTTAGCCTCGAAGGGGACGACCAGGTCCTCTGCGGATGCCTTGGAGGCAGACACGGTGAAGGAGCTGAGTGCGATCGCAGTAGCCAGTAAAGCAGAACGACGAATCATAGTAATGGTCTCTCGGTAGTAGTCACTTCTGAAAACCGCATGTTGGACAGCGCCGCTTCGAGCGCAGTATTCATGCTTATGTCAAAAGTACAAATTTCCTGCTCTAAATGGCTTGAGAAGGACTACGGAACTCGGCTTTAAGCATCAGTAAACTCACTGGGGACATTACGGAAATATGCACTATCACCTGTCGGTATAAATCTCACCTAGATGAGCCTCTGACCTGGTGTGAGTGTGGCCAGAATAATAAACACAGTTGGGTTATCCGTACCCCCCCATTGCCCCATCTAAGTCTGTACAATCGATAGAAGCAAGCAAAAGAACCCATACACTTAGGCCCTTATGATTCCTACCGTTATTGAGCAGTCGGGTCGCGGTGAACGCGCCTTTGATATTTACTCCCGCCTTTTACGGGAACGCATTGTATTTTTGGGCCAGCAGGTGACGGCTGAGTCATCCAATCTGATTGTGGCGCAGATGCTATTTCTAGAGGCCGAAGATCCAGAGAAGGACATCTATCTGTATATCAACTCCCCTGGGGGTTCGGTGTATGACGGCCTGGGCATTTTTGACACCATGAACCACATTAAGCCAGATGTCTCCACTATCTGTGTTGGCCTGGCTGCCAGTATGGGGGCTTTTTTGCTTAGTGCGGGGACCAAGGGTAAGCGTATGAGTCTGCCTAACTCACGCATTATGATTCATCAGCCATTGGGTGGCGCTCAGGGACAGGCTACTGATATTGAGATTCAAGCTAAGGAAATTCTCTATATCAAGAAAACATTGAATGATGCCCTGGCTGAGCATACCGGACAGCCCCTTGAAAAAATTTCAGAAGACACTGAGCGGGATTTCTTTATGTCTCCCAGTGAAGCCGTTGAGTACGGTCTCATCGATCAGGTGATTGACCGCCATGCCATCGGCGGTAGACCCACGGCTGTCTAAATCAGCCCATACTTGGGGTTGTCTGGGACTCTAGATAGAGTAAAAACGTGAGGAGTTCTTCATCCGTCAGCTGCTGGCGGGAGCGCTTGTTAAACGTTTTTTCCAGATAGGTACGCCCCTGAAGACTGCTCCAGCCAAGACGAGCCATTTCAACATCGGTCTGGGCGATGATATCCGATAGGTCTACGGGGCTGCTGTCGTCAAAGTTTTCGATGGCGGCCGCCGCTAGGGACGAGGCAGGTACCTCAGACGGAGCTGGAGCTTCCTCGGGGGCGATGCTATCAATAGGGCGTCCCATATCTTCGCTGTCGTGCTCTCCAGTTTCAGCGTCTGCTAAATCGTCTGTTTTATCAGGAGCCTGAATAGGCGGCTCTATGGCTGTTTCTTTAGTGGGTGGAGAGACTGTCTTAGTTGTCGGTATGTCTGGTTTGGCGTTGGCTGATTTGACGGCGGCCTGCTGCGGGGCCTCTGCGGCTTGCCCAAACCCGAGTAGGGCTAATACTCTAGCTTTAGCGTGATCATCAGCTACCGTTAAGTTGGTATCTGCTGCTAGGGCTGTGGCGACTATCTGCTCGTCGATACTAACTGTGGCTTTGACTAAGTATTGCTCAGCGTGGGTATTGAGGAGTTCGGTGGTTAAACTGCCGTTGGCATACTGGTGACGAAATTGAGCAAATAGTGTGGAGATCACGGGCAGTCGGGAAATCAGTTTCCCTGATGAGTATGGGCGGTGAATTGTATCCGATCTATTCTAAACAAGGGTGTCCCTGGTCTTGGTTGCTGACAAAATGTTTATTGTAAGGATCGCGAATTGTAGGGCTAAATGTTAGATCAGTTACTTGAATGGTCCCCTAACCTAGGTCTGGATACGCTACTTTTATTGCCAGTACTGATCGCGTTGGAGGCGGTACTGTCAGCGGATAATGCGATCGCACTGGCCGCCATTGCCCAAGGCCTCGAATCAGAACAGCAGCAGCGGCGAGCCTTAAACTTCGGCTTGGTTATTGCCTTTGTGCTGCGCATGACTCTGATCTTGACGGCCAGCTGGGTATTAAAGTTCTGGCAGTTTGAAGTGGCGGGCGCGGCCTATCTACTGTGGCTGGTGTATCAGCACTTTAGCAGCAGTGAGGGGGATGACGAGCAGCACCACGGCCCTAAATTTGCCTCTCTGTGGCAGGCCATCCCGATTATTGCGTTTACAGACCTGGCGTTTTCATTAGATAGCGTTACTACGGCTATTGCCTTGTCCGACGAAGTGGCGATTATTCTGCTGGGCGGCACCATTGGGATTATTGCCCTGCGGTTTATGGCCGGATTGTTTATCCGCTGGCTCGATATTTATATTCACCTTGAAGATGCGGGGTTTGTCACTGTTGCCTTTGTGGGGCTGCGGCTGCTGATTCGGGTGATTAACGAAAGCTGGGTGCCGCCGGACTGGGCCATGGTGGCTCTGATTGCTGCTATCTTTGCCTGGGGTTTTTCGAAAAAGGTGCAGACCTCAGTGGAAGCAGATGTGGCGCAGTTAAATGTGCCGGTGATTACGACAGTTGATGCGGCTGAAGATGAAGCCGATAAGGTTTTGAGTGGTGAGTAGGACTGGTAAGTCTGGTCAAGAACTAGCCTTTTACCGAACCTGCTAATAGCCCCCGCACAAAGTAACGCTGGAGGGCAAAAAATACCGCTAGCGGTACCACCATGGAGACAAAAGCTCCAGCGGTCAGTAAATGCCAGTCTTGGCCCCGGTCGCCCACCAGGTTGCGCAGCACCAGGGTGACCGGGGCTACGTCTTGGTTACCCCCCAGATATACCAGGGCCACTAGCAGGTCGTTCCAGACCCAGAGAAACTGGAAGACAGCAAAGGATGCGATCGCAGGCATCGACAACGGCACAATCAGCCGCATAAAAATCTTCAGATGGGAGGCTCCATCCACCGCCGCTGCTTCGATCAGGTCCCGTGGCAGTGAACCAATGTAGTTGCGCAACAGATAGATACCCAAGGGCAACCCATAGCCGGTGTGGGCCAGCCACACCGCCAGAAAGCTGCCGGACAACCCCAGGCTGTTGTAGGCCCGCAGCACCGGAATCAGCGTCATCTGTAAAGGCACCACCAGCAGACCCACAATGGCGACAAACAGCGCCTGTCGTCCAGGAAACTGCATCCAGGCCAGGGCGTAGGCGGCAAAAGTGGCAATGGAAATGGGAATGACCGTGGCGGGGATGGCAATGACCAGGCTGTTTAGAAATGCCTGACCCATTCCCTGGCTAGCGATCACGTCGATATAGTTACCAATGTGAAACTGGGCTAGGTCAAAGGGATGTTGGAAAACGGTCCACCAGCCATTTTGTAGCAGGGCATCTTTACGACGAAACGAGCTGATGAGCAGTCCGGCGGTGGGTAGGGTCCAGAGCAGTGCGATCGCAACCACCGCCGTATGCAACGGTAGCCTCTCAAACCAGGCCGGAGTTGATGTCCGAGCAATTTTCATCGGTTAGCCTCCTGCTGGGTAAAGCGACGAATGTTGGTCACCATCACCGGAATCACTGCTATCAGTAGCACCGTAGCAATGGCGCTGCCGCGACCAAAGTTTCTAAAATTAAACATTTCCTTGATCATGCGGCTAGCAATCACATCTGTATCCAGGTTGCCGCCGGTCATGACATAAACAATGTCAAACACCTTGAGCACGGCGACCACCACCGTGGTGGTCACCACCGTAATCGTCGGCATAATCATGGGAATAATGATGCGCCGAAAGATCTGAAATTCATTGGCCCCATCAATGCGGGCCGCTTCGATCACATCTTTGGGAATGCCCTTCACCGCCGCCGACAGCAGCACCATACAAAACCCCGTTTGCAGCCAAATCATGATGGCAATCAGGGCCAGGGTATTGAGGGGGAGCAGCGTGGGTAGTGGTGTCAAATTCTCCACCCCCAGACCCGACCACAGGGGCTCTAGCAATCCATCCCGTTCGATGAGCCAGCCCAGGGGATCTAACCCCACTGTCTGCCGTACGGCGTTGAGTAAGCCAATCTGGTCGCTGCCCGCTGGCTTAAAGGCATAGATAAACCGCCAAATGACGCTGGCCCCCACAAAGGAGATGGCCATGGGTAAAAAGATCAGCGACTTAGCCGCCGCCTCGTACTTTACCCTGTCTACCAGCACTGCAATAATCAGCCCTAAACCGACGCTCAGACCCGATACCAGCACCAGCCACAGCAGGTTATTGCGAAAGGCAATAATCATGTCAGGGTTGGTCAGGGCAAATACATAGTTTTTGAGACCGACAAACTTCTCTGAACGGTTGTCAAAAAAGCTGATATATAGCGTCTGCAGCGTTGGTAGGACCAGATATGCTGTCAGCATTAGCACCGCTGGTCCCATGTATACCCAGGGAAGGAGCCGATCTTTCCAGGGACGCGGGAATCGTTCTACCAGGAGATTGAGACCATAGAAAATGGCAAAGGTACCGACGGAGCCAAGTGCGATCGCAACCACCGCCGTCAACACCCGCAGTAGGTTGGGTTGAGCCCCCGCGAAACCCAACAATCCAAACCCCATCAAATCCATTGCCTCATTCCCTATGAAACCCCATCAACTCACATTCCATCAATATCTAAGAGATATCTCTGAAAGCGTTAAATTCTGGAAAGCAAGTTGGGTTTCGCGAGCTTAACCCAACCTACGATGATGTCGATTAAAGCACGATTATTCTGGCCAACTCGCCTCAATCGTATCCAGCACCTCTTCCACTGGCTCGCCCGCCACATATTCCACCACACCGGACCAGAAGGTACCCGTACCCACAGCCCCCGGCATCATATCCGATCCATCAAACCGAATCGTCTCCGCATTTCCTAAAAACTCAGCCTGCTTTTTACTCAACGCATCCGGATACGCCTCCAAACTCACCTGCTTGTGGGGCGATAAAAAGCCCCCCAAGCCGGCCCAAATTTCATGGGGTTCCGGCGTCGCCAAATACGCCATCAGTGCCTGAGCCTCAGGCGTGTTGTTAAACATGCCAAACGCATCCCCAGCCACTAAAACCGGCGTACCATAGGCCGGGTCAATACCCGGCAACAAAAAGATATCCACCTCTTTTTCTAAGTTCACTTCCTCCGGAAAGAAACTGGCAATAAAGTTAGCCTGGCGATGCAAATAGCAGGTAGGGCTATCACCAAACAGTCCCTGGGGGGCATCACCAAAGGGGGTACTGATGGCACCCACTGAGCCACCCACCACATAGTTCTCATTCAAGACAATCTCGCCAAACTGCTCAAAGGCCGTTTGGACCGCACCGTCATTAAACGGAATTTCATGGGTAATCCACTGGTCATACACCTCTGGCCCGGCGGTGCGTAGCATGATGTCTTCAATCCAATCAGTCCCTGGCCAGCCCGTTGCTTCACCACTCTCTAACCCGACACACCAGGGCATTGCCCCAGCATCAACAATCTGGTCGCTCAGTGCCAGCATTTCATCCCATGTGGTCGGTACTGTAAACCCTTGGGCTTCAAACGCTTTAGGGTTGTACCACACCAAGCTCTTTACCGAAGCCCGATACCAAATTCCATAGATACTGTCATCAAACGTACCCAACGATAGCCAGGTTTCTGGATAGGCGTCTGACAGAGTAGCCTCGTCCATAAACTCTGTTACCGCCACCATTTGCCCAGCCTCAGCAAAACTTGCCATCAGTCCCGGCTGAGGAAACATGGCAATATCTGGCGCATCGCCTGACTCTACCCTGACCGGCAGCAACGTCGCGAAGGAGTCAGTGCCCTCATAGATCACATTAATCCCTGTTTCCTCTTCAAAGGGCTGGAGGGCTGCTTCCAATTTTTCCTGCTGTTCGCCAACCACCACGCCAAGGATAGTCACCGTTTTTTCAGCACTCTCCGATGCCCCATCGCCTCCACCACCATCACAGGCACTCAACAGTAGTAATGCCGCTACCGATAGCCATAGTCGCGTTTTCAATTGGGCCATTTTCAAAGAATCCGATTATAAAACAGCAATTTTCTTTGTTCACATCGTATCAAGGCGCATGGGCAATGGTTAGTAGAACGGGCAATAACCGTAGGCGTAGCCCATGGGACCATTACCTGGAATCAAGGCTAAAAGAAGCCCTTGGTGAATAGATTCCTTCAGTTAAACTGATGAGAGCCCAAATGGAGTTTGCTGCCTTGACCATGGCGCAGTTAGACCTGTTCCCATCCTCCGTGCCACCCACCGACTTTGACTATACCGTCCGCACAAGTAAGCGGGCTAAGCACGTATCTATCAAAATCGCGGTAGATGGCTCTGTCGAAGTAGTCGTTCCACCAAGATACAACTGTAAAAAGCTGCCGGGGCTGATAGCCAAATGGCAAGACTGGATTCTAAAAAATCGCGCTCGGTTGCTGAGCGAACGCCAAGATACAGTCACTGATTGGCAAATGAGCCAGCCTGAAAAACTTGAACTCCGGTGGCAGACTCCCTTAGCACAGGCTGAGCCGAGCGAAGTTTGGCAGGTGAGCTACGAGGCTGATTCCGGACCTATGTTCTGTATTCCAGTGCCAGGAAACAATCTAAAGATTCGAGGTAACGTAGAGCATTTGCCCTCGTGCAATCAGGTACTGCGCGACTGGTTGGGGCACAAGGCCCATCGGGAGCTAGTCCCGTGGTTACGTCAGCTGAGTTTTGACCTAGATTTGCCATTTAAGAAGCCTGCGGTACGAGGCCAAAAAACGCTCTGGGCCAGTTGCTCTAGCAATAAAAACATTAGTCTCAACTACAAGCTGCTGTTTCTGCCCAAAGAAATTGTGCACTACGTGCTGGTACATGAACTATGCCATACGGTGCACATGAATCATTCCCAAGCATTTTGGCAGCTAGTGGGTGAAAAAATGCCTGATTTTGAGCCTTATCGCAAGATACTTAGGAATGGGTGGAAATACGTACCTCGTTGGGTAGAAAGCTGACAGTTTCTCCGCCATTTTACGGAATTTACGGACGCCATACTTGTGGACAGTAAGATAGATTGTATGTTTAAGTAGACCAGCTTGGGGCTGTAGCTCAGCTGGATAGAGCAACCGCCTCCTGAATATCGGGCACCGTGCGGGGAAACCCCATGTGTGAATGTAGTCAAATTCGGTGAAACCTACGAGGACCTGTCCTTACGGCAATACCGAGCCAAGCCAGATTTTCACTTCTGGAAGGTGTAGAGACTAGACGGCTACCACCTACGGGACACGTTCCTACGGTGAAGGTATAGTCCAGAGAGTGGGGAAACTCACACCAATCTGAAGCGGTAGGTCGCGCGTTCGAATCGCGCCAGTCCCGTAATCAAAAATCACCCCACAGTTTATCCAAAGCTGTGGGGTTAATAATGATAGCGACAAGCAATAATCGTCAGATAATCGTCATCTACAGCGTAGACGAGGCGATTGGTATCGCCGATGCGTCGTGACCAGAATCCGGATAGGTTTTCTTTCAGGGGCTCTGGTTTGCCGATACCTTCGAAAGGTTGCTTTTTGGTCTCTTTGATCAATTTGTTAATTCGTTTCAGAGTCTTTTTATCTTGACTCTGCCAGTAGATGTAGTCTTGCCAGGCTTCATAAGTCCAGGCTAGCTTTCGATTACTCATCAATGAGTTCTTTCTCTGTCACCCGACCCTGTTTGTATTGAGCAATAGAACGCTCCAAGTGAGCTGCATTTGCTGGGGACTTTAACAAGTGAACGGTTTCCAGCAGACTGTTGAAATATTCAAGAGACATGACAACAGCATCGTCAGCATCGCGACGGGTAATAACGGTATAGTCCATGTCATTGACTACGCGGTCCAGTATGGTTTTTAGCTTATTTCTGGCTTCACTAAAGGTAACTATATTCATAGCTAATCTGTACCATTACTTGTACAAGTATAGCCATAACAGTTGACGTATAAGTGATGAAATCGCATCATCCTAAGCTTCATATCCAACCCTATCCAGTGGTGAATCGATGTGAGCTATAGGTGTGAGCTAAGATTACAGAATGGTTTACAACTTTGCATAGGCTATGAGCATTCGTGATCTTGAGGCTCGGCTTTTGTCCCTTTCTCCAATCGATAAATTAGAGGCGATTCAACTCCTTTCTCGTAGCCTGGGCAATAACTGGCGCGGTATTAGGAAAACCCCTGGAGTTTGTGGTGGTGAGGCTTGTATTGAAGGGACTCGAATTCCTGTATGGGTCCTGACGAGTTACCGTCAGCTGGGTGTGAAAGATTCTGATCAACTTTACAACTACCCGACTCTTACAGCTTTAGACTTAGCCAACGCTTGGACCTATGCAGCAGCAAATCCAGAAGAGATTGAAGCCGCCATTCAGGCCAATGACGACGACATGGACGAGTAGCACATGGCTGCACTGTATGCGAACGAGCAGTTTCCGCGTCGTGTTGTTGAGTTTCTCCGTAGCCTTGATCATGATGTATTGACCGTGCAGGAAGCAAACAACCGTGGCTTATCGGATGATCAGGTTTTGGCATTTGCTACGTCAGAAAATCGCGCTGTTTTGACGCTAAATCGCAAGGATTTTATCAAGCTTCATCGTGCAAATAGTGATCATGCAGGAATTATTGTCTGTTCTAGAGATGATAACTGGCAGCGACAGGCTGATCGTATTCACAAAGCGGTTAGCCTGTTTGATAGCTTGAATAGTCAGTTGGTTCGTGTAAACAAGCCTGAATAAGCTGAGACTGTGCTTCTCATTAAAAAGTTCAGAGATTTCTAGCAGCTCTATTACAGGACGAGTATCTTGGTAGCGATGCTGAGCAAAATCGTCTATGTTGTCAAAATTGCGCAGTTTTTTGCCTAGCCCTAAAGGATTACGAAAACTACAGACTGCTAAAGCTAAACTGAATTTGAGCTTTACGGCAATTGCTAAGGAAGCTGGTGTAAGTGCAAATACCGTCAGTTGATTGTTTCATCCTGGTCAAGGCAAACGGTTAAGTAAATCTAGTCTCGTGGCTATTGCCCAAGTGTTGAAGATTAGTCCGGAAGAGATTGTTTATGAGACATATGCTTTAGTTCTTGACGATGGGCAATTCGAGGCTCAATGGCGAATTCAATCAATTATCAAGAACAAGGCTACGGAGCTAAATTTATCAGGGTTAGGACTAACAACGTTGCCCAGAGAATTGAGATATTTTGTCAACTTAACTCGACTTGATCTCTCCTCAAATCAGCTTACCTCGGTACCCAAAGAGTTATGTCAGCTTACCAACCTGACTCGACTTGATCTCTCCCAAAATCAGCTCATCTCAGTACCCAAAGAGTTAGGTCAGCTCACCAACCTGACTTGGCGGCTGGATGAGATCGCTAATTTGTGGCTTAAAAACCTGTAACCAAAGAGAATGTAGCAGAGCCTTTTGTCAGAAAAACTCTGCTGCATAGGCTTCTACGAAAGATTTAGCACCCTTCTGTTGCACCATCAGCGGCTTGCCAAGCGCCTAGACCACCCATCAGTTCAGCAACATTTTTATAACCAGCCTCACGCAGTGCAGCTGCAGCCTGAGCTGTGACGTCATCAGTACCGCCATAGACATAAATATCGCGCTCAGTCTCAAGACTTACAGAAGCACGAGCAACAAGTTCATCCATGGGCATAGAAATAGCGCCTGAAATACGACGCTCGTTGAAAAGGCTTCTATCTCTAACATCTACAATCGTTAGAGCAGGTTCACCCCAATCAAGACGGTCCTTTAGGTCAAACACAGTCGAAACATGCTGGAGCGGTTTAGGGGTGGGAAAAAATATGGCCGACATGGTGGGTTGTGGACAGCATTATCATGCTGTTATGAGAAGCTACTTGTGCATTGTAACGAAATCTAAATTAAATGTAATTTATATTCCATGACAATTGATGTGGCCATAGCAGTCTCAAAAAAATGTTTGTGCTTTCGAGGCTGGTAGATATGGGGTCGCTAAAAAGGCCGAACAGTCTTAACTGTCCGGCCTCAGGTTATTCAAAAGAGATTATCCAAACCGTAATGCTTCGCTTCAGCTTGAGCGCTCTATGCCGGTTGAGCCTTTTGCTGTAAAAGGTTGATGATTTCAGCTTTCTCTAGAAGGCCAACCAGTGTGCCATTTTCTGTGGTTACCGCTAGTGCCTGAGTTCCTTGCTTCTCCAATTGTTGGATGACATCTAGTAACGGTCTGTCAGCTTGCACTCTGGTCTCTTGCTCAATGGGTTTGAGAAAATCTTGTACCTGATAGGCTGACCACTGGTCTGAGGGAACTGTTTTGAGTGTCTCTAGCTCGATACTCCCCATTAACCGCTCGTCATCAGCTTTGACTAAGAAGCGACGCCACGGTCTGTTGCTATTAGAAACAATCACTGTATCTGCTAAATCGCGTAGCGTACTGTCAATACCAATAATGGGACTATGTTCGAGGACAGCATCAGCGGCGGTTAGCCCTGACAAGGTTTCTTGAACCGTGGCTGATTGTGCCGACCGACCTGCATTTTGCAGGATGAACCAGCCAATAATCAATGTCCAAAAGCTACCAATGTTGGAAAGTCCTAAAATAGCCAGCGTTCCTAGCCCAATGGCCGACCAGCCAATGATTTGGCCTGTACGACTGGCCCAACGAATCCCCCGATAACGATTGCCAGAAAGTTTCCAGACAATGGCTTTGAGGACGTTACCGCCATCTAGAGGCAGCCCTGGAATCATATTGAAGGTGGCCAAAATGAGGTTGATATAGGCGAGCAAACCAGTCACGGCAGCGATGGGGCCAGTGACCAGACCGCTACTGGCTACCAGGGTTAGAAGGGCAAACAGTGCCAAGCTTACTAGAGGACCTGCGATCGCAATCCAAAACGCGCCAGCCGGTGTCTTAGCCTCATCATCTAAACTGGCCAACCCACCAAACAGAAAGAGCGTAATAGAGTTGACGCTAATACCCTGCTGCCGAGCGGCAAAACTATGGCCCAGCTCATGGAGCAGCACAGAGCCAAACAAAAGAAGACCTGCTACTAATCCCAGTACTAAGGCTCCACCTCCCAGCCAGGGAAACTGTGCCGCCAGCCCGCCGCCAAAGTTTAGGGTGGTGAGGGCTAAAACAAAAAACCAAGAAATATTGATAAAGAAAGGAATACCAAAAAGATTCCCAACTCGAAGATTACCGTTCATATCGGTCTCCATTCACATAATTGGAGCTGGATAATGAAGGTCTTCGATGCTTGTTTGAAAACGTGTTAAAGAAGAAGTTTATTTCCAGCTCATCCCAATTGTAACGAACTGTAAATATTAGCCCATCGTTCTAAGGTGGTAATAGCCGCCCGTCAATTAGTTCGGTCTGTAAATCCTTTGTCGCCTAAGCTAAAGCTGCACAGGCCCATTCAGATAAAAACGATCTAGCGTCTACAGTAGTGCATTTAACTGCTGCACCTGCACATCCTGCCGCTGCTTTAGAATGCGTCGATAAGCATCAACCAACGACGTAGCTAATTGCCTTTCAACCAAAGTCGCCTCGTCTCGAGACTGACAAGGCGACGCCAGTAAGGGCTGCACAGTTGGCTGCAAAAAGGTGCTACTCAGTTCAGTAAAAAGAGCTTCATCCCAAACCAGATCTGCCTCATACGCTTCAGGGGCGACCGTGAGATTGGCCTTGGCCACACAGCGAATCACACTGCGCAGTGGATAAAAAAGACTCTGGGATTCCATGGCTAAATCTTGAGAAAATCTAAAGACGATACTGGATTGGTGTGCAGTATACGTCTCTATTTTTCCCTTTGCAAACTTCTTTTTTAAGATGCCCGTGGATGATGCCAGAACTGTGCCAACATGCTGCTTGATAGCGTAGATGGTGCAGGTCTCAGGACCATCCACATTTACCTATAAATACAAGAAAAGCTGGTGAAATATTTCACCAGCTCAAACGCCATGAACGATAGGGGCCGACTGTTAATAACAGCGGCAGGAATGACTTAGGCAGGGTAAATCTGCAGCAGTTTACCCGCCAGATAGCCATACCCTAGAACGGGCTGGCTGCACTTGTTCTTCACAGGACCTACTTTTGCAACTGCCGCGACGCCGTAGAGGCCAGCGGTGAGTTCGATACCCGCAGGGGTGCCTTCCCACTTCACTTCGTACTCGTACGTGTCTTTCTGGGTGTAGATGACAGCTTCTACATCTGTCTCAGCGGCTTTACCCCCGATGCCTTCGAAGGCAAAGTGGACGTTAACTTCAGTGCCTAGACACATTAGCAGGGACGTCAAAGGGCTCTTGTTGAACTTGACAGTCAAGCTCACGGAGAACGCCTCGTTGTCAGCAACAATGTAAGGCGAATCAGAAGGGGCAACGGCAAACCCATCTTTAGACTCATCGCCACCGCTGGCGATGGTCAATGCGCTCATTTCAAAAAACGTAGGACCAAGAATGTTCTTGGAGTAGGTCTCAGTAGCAGAATATTGAGTCAATGGTTGAGCAGGCATTTTGTTTTCCTAATAGTATTAGTTAGTGTTCTGAATCTCTAATTAGAACTAACCTGGATGAGGTGTAGTTCAAGTTAGCTACTCAGCACATTTACATGATGGTTGATTGGCTTTTTAAGGCCATCCCCCACAGGGGTACTATTTAGAATTCATGAATTTATAGGTGATTTAATTAGTATTTATTGAATGAATTTAGACTTTGGTAGTCGAGACCAATTGATTAGAGCTAAATAGTGCCTAAACGGCTTTATTTTTGCTCCCATTTTCTGATAAAAATCCCCCAGGATTGGGGTATTTAGGGGGGCAGCCAGAATATTTGATACTTTTCATACAACCTCTCAAAAAAAGCTGGTGGAGCATACTCCACCAGCTGTGTCACTATGGGTTGGTCACTATCGGCTGATTGCTAAGTGTCTAGCTTTGCTAACTAAGGTTTGCCTTGGGTTAGGCAGGGTAAACCTGCAGCAGCTTGCCGGCTAGGTAGCCATAGCCGATGATCGGCTGGCTGCACTCATGCTTAACAGGACCTACCTGAGCAACGGCGGCAACACCGTAGAGGCCAGCGGTCAGGTCAGCATCTTCAGGAGTACCTGTCCACTTCACTTCGTACTCGTACATATCCTTCTTAGTACAGATGATGACTTCAAGATCTTCCTCAGATGCTTTGCCACCGATACCTTCAAAGGCGAAGTGAACGTGAACTTCAGTGCCTAGACACATCAGCAGGGATGTCAAAGGGCTCTTGTTAAACTTGACAGTCAAGCTAACGGAGAACTCTTCGTTGTCAGCAACGATATAAGGCGACTGAGAAGGAGCCACCTGGTGAGGCGGTAACGGAATACCAGCCGTGCCAGCGAGGCTTAAACCACTCATTTCAAAAAAAGCGGGACCAAGAATGTTCTGGGAGTAGGTTTCAGTTGCCGAATATTCAGTCAATGGTTGAGCAGGCATTGTTTTAACCTCATATGTGTTTTAATGGCTGAATTACTAATAGAAACTCGCTTTTTTGTTGGAGTTTTTATTATGTTTTCATCAGCGCATTTACATCATGCGGCTTTAGCTAAAACTCGCCATCACCCTGCTGGGTAATATCAGTAACTAAGATGATTTATGTGAGCTGAGCATCGGGTTTAGATGCCATTTGAGCTGTTGTTAGTGATAGTAATACCTCTTTTTTGAAATGCCTGAGGTATTGTAATCAGGGGCAAGATTCATGACTTCAATTGGTAATGCTCTGGGGCGACTACTCTATTCGTTTCGAGCGTCGAGCACAGCTAGCTGAGGCGAAACGAATGCCTCGCCAGCGTTCTCTCGTATCCTGTTCAGGCAACAGACGTTAATACCCCCCATTTGGGAGATTGTTTGTTTACTAGCAAAGCTTGGAGTTTGCTGCAAACCATGAAAAAACGCCTTAGCGGTTAGGCTAAGGCGTTTTTATGAGTCAGCGCCCCCTGAGCGGACTCGAAGGGGACACTGACTCGGAAAGTTGACTTCGACTCCGCTCAGCCAACAATATCTTTGCGATAATTACTCTTTGGGTAAAATCCTAAGCCGTTGCTGGATAAACGCTTACTTTTTTCCGATTCTTACCCTTGCGCTCAAAGGTGACTACCCCTTCAATCAAAGAGAATAGAGTATCGTCACTGCCGCGTCCTACATTTTCTCCAGGGTGGTACTTGGTGCCCCGTTGGCGAATGATGATGTTGCCTGCAATCACTGATTGACCACCATACTTTTTGACGCCTAGGCGTTTTGCATTTGAGTCGCGACCGTTGCGCGTACTCCCTGTACCTTTCTTATGAGCCATGACTTAAAATCTCCGTGCCTGCTTGATTATAGTCTGAATAAACTAGCGCGTTCTATTCCTCTTCGCCAGCGTCCTCAGAAACTTCTGCCGCTGTAAGTGTTTTACCACCGACATTGATAGACTCGATCATCAGACGCGTCAGTTCCTGACGGTGACCACGCTTTTTACGGGTCTTTTTCTTGGGCTTCATCTTATAGACGATGACTTTTTTGCCCCGCAGGTGACGCATGACCGTACCGGTGACGCTAGCTCCGTCTACGATGGGCTGACCAATGCTAGTATCATCACCGTCATTGACGAGTAAAACTTTATCAATAGTGATGCTGGCGTCTTCATCCACTGCCAGACGATTAATGTCGTAAAAGCGACCGGGCTCAACCTTAAGCTGAGTGCCACTCGCTTCAATAATTGCGTATGCCATTGATTCTCCCTTGCCGTACAGGTAGCACCATTGCTTCAAACCTGATCCGAGCAGATTTTTTGCACAGACACTAATCATCGTTAATTTGGGTGGTTACTGTCAAGGGGAATTTAGTGAGTTGTATGGGATCAAGGTCTTTCCGAAACTTTTTACAGTTTTTGATATATCCGACCTAGAACAGTTTCGTCCTGATTTTTCAGAGTCCGAACGTCTTATGGATCTAGATCATGTGGTCTGTCCATAAGAGAGGAAAATTCGGGCATATGTCAGATTTACTGATGTTGATGGCTCAGCTGACTGCTCCAGAGCCGCTGCAGGGGCCTAACCCGGACGTTGAAATTGCGCAGAAAGCAGCGGTGGATGCGTCTAATCAAATTGAGCAGGTTGTGCCCGAACCTCTGGGGGATATGACGCTGATGCCCGAATTTTCGAGGGAAGTTGCGGCTCGACGCCAGCAGCTTTTACGTCTGCAACAGACGGTGCCCCGCCGTCCTGAGCCAACTGCGTTTGCAACGACGCCTCGAGCCCTAGAGGTGGCTCGCCGTCAGATAGCGGTTACACCGGGTCCCAAGCCAGCCAGCGGACCTCAGCTGTTTGAGCAGCGCTGGGCAGCGTTGCAGTCTGGCTCCCTCTATACGCGCATATCGTCGGATAGTTTCCATAGTCAGTGGTCCAAGGCTACCTATCAGCCCTCCTATGAGGAATGGCAGGGGTTGTTGAAGCGGGAGGCCAATGCGATCGCAGCCGGCCAGGGCAGTAATCGACTCACCGTGGTCATCGGCGATTCATTAAGCATGTGGTTGCCGCCCGAGCTATTACCTCGCGATCGCTTTTGGCTTAACCAGGGCATCTCTGGCGATACCACCGGGGGCATTTTGCAGCGGCTTTCGGCCTTTGCCAATACTAACCCCGACACCATTCACCTGATGGCAGGCGTCAACGACCTCAAAAACGGAGCCAGCGATCAGGAAATCTTGACCAACCTCCACCAAATTATGGCGCGGCTGCGGCAGCAACATCCCGCCGCCCGTATTGTCGTACATTCCATTTTGCCAACCCGCTGGGAAAATATCCCCGGCCAGCGAGTTCGCAGTCTCAATGCCCAGATTGCACAGCTGACCGACTACCATCAGCTAGATTATTTAGATCTCCACCCTAGTTTTAGTAACGACACAGGCAATCTTCGCAAAGAACTCACCACCGATGGTTTACACCTAAACCGCTTGGGATATCAGGTCTGGCAGCTAGCCCTGTTAGAGGTTTAAGGGGGCTTGGGTCAGAGACATCGAACCTAGAGACGTACAATGGCGCTTTCCAACTGAGCGATCTGCCCCGTAGAATATAGGGCCAAGGTCAAATTCATAAGCAAGTGCCCACATGAAATCCTATCTGGCTGCAGCGTTGCAGATGACCAGCGTACCTGACCTAGAGAAAAATCTCACCCAGGCAGAAGAGCTGATCGATCTGGCCGTTCGTCGTGGAGCTGAGTACATTACCCTACCTGAAAACTTTTCTTTTCTGGGGGACGAATCAGGCAAACTGGCGCAAGCGGCTGACATCTGTAACGCCAGTGAGAAATTTCTCAAAACCATGGCGCAGCGCTATCAGGTGACGATTTTAGGCGGTGGCTACCCAGTGCCCACAGATGATGGCAGAGTTTATAACACTGCGTTACTCGTCAATGCCCACGGTGATGTGTTGCTGCGTTACGAAAAGGTGCATCTATTTGACGTCAATTTGCCCGATGGCAACACCTATCAAGAGTCTGCCACCGTTACCTCGGGAGAACAGCTGCCATCGGTTTGCAAAACTAAAGATCTAGGCAACCTGGGTATATCTGTTTGCTACGATGTGCGCTTTCCAGAACTTTACCGCCACCTGTCCCAGCTAGAAGCCGAGGTGATTACCGTTCCTGCCTCCTTTACGGCCTACACCGGTAAAGACCACTGGCAAGTGTTGCTACAGGCGCGAGCGATTGAAAATACCTGCTATGTGATTGCCCCGGCTCAGACTGGTTTTCACAATAGTATTCGTCAATCCCATGGCCATGCCATGATTGTCGATCCGTGGGGTATCGTGCTGGCTGATGCTGGGCAAGACGTCGGTATGGCCATCGCCGAAATTACTCCGTCACGGTTGGGACAAGTTCGGCAGCAGATGCCGTCGCTAAATCATCGCGTCTTTGCATAGGGTGTAGACGATTTTTTTCTTCAAAGAAAGCGATAAACACGCTCTTGGTGAGCTAATAGCAGCGAGCTAACTCATGTAGAGTAAACAGGATGAGTAAGTTTCTACGGTTCGCATGATCTATCTATCTAGCGGCAACCTGCTGTCAGGCATAGGGAACAGCCTCCCTTTATTGGCTGAAGTAAATGAAGCTGAGCTAGGGCCATTGGTTTTAGCCAGTGTCTTACTTAGCCTAATTGTTATTTATTTAGCAGCTAAGCTTGGTGGCGAGCTTTGTGCTCGCGTTAACTTGCCATCGGTTTTGGGTGAACTTGTGGGCGGTGTGGTTGTGGGGATATCGGCCCTCAACCTAATTGTTTTTCCTGAGGGTGCCGAGCCTGTCCATTCGGTGCTAATGGATTTTGTTCAACTGACGGCCAATGTGGATGGAGAAACCCTGCTGGCGGTTTTCAAAAGCCAGAGTGAGGTTATTTCTGTCCTAGCCGAGATTGGTGTTGTTATTCTGCTGTTTGAAATTGGCTTAGAGTCTGACCTCAAGGAACTCATTCGTGTGGGTCCCCAGGCGGCTGTTGTTGCCGTGGTTGGTGTAGTCGTTCCCTTTGTAGCAGGGACGGTTGGGCTAATTGCATTTTTCAATGTGGCAACGATCCCGGCGGTGTTTGCTGGGGCAGCCCTGACGGCGACAAGCATCGGGATTACGGCTAAGGTGTTAGCCGAACTGCAAACCCTGAGTTCCCGTGAAGGGCAAATTATCATTGGTGCCGCTGTATTGGATGATGTGCTGGGCATTATTGTTCTGGCGGTGGTTGCCAGCCTTGCCAAAACAGGTGAAATTGAAATCACTAACGTTATTTTTCTAATTATTGGTGCAGCGGTATTTTTAGTGGGCTCGATTTTGATTGGTCGCCTACTGAGCCCAGTGTTTGTCGGGATTGTCGATCGGATGCAAACCCGTGGGCAGGTCTTAATTAGCTCCCTGGTATTTGCGTTTGTCCTTTCCTACATTGCGGCAGCCATTCAGTTAGAGGCTATTTTAGGAGCCTTTGCAGCCGGACTGATTTTAGCGGAAACCACTAAGCGCAAAGAATTAGAAGAGCAGATC
This sequence comes from Leptolyngbya cf. ectocarpi LEGE 11479, assembly GCF_015207065.1. Lineage (GTDB taxonomy): Bacteria > Cyanobacteriota > Cyanobacteriia > Phormidesmidales > Phormidesmidaceae > Leptothoe > Leptothoe ectocarpi. Next base: position 21,194 of record NZ_JADEXP010000026.1, read on the forward strand.
AGCCCGATTGCGGATATGTTGGTGCCTGTCTTTTTTGTAACCGTGGGTGCTCATACTGATCTAAGCGTCCTCAATCCGCTTAATCCAGCGAATCGTGAAGGTTTGGTGATCGCCTCATTTTTAGTGGTCGTTGCCATTATCGGTAAGATCGTGACCGGCTTTACTGTCTTTGGGCAGGATGGGATCAATCGCCTGGCCATCGGTGTCGGGATGATCCCCAGGGGGGAAGTCGGTTTGGTATTTGCAGGAGTAGGTGCTGCCAGTGGCGTGCTGTCTGAATCTTTGGATGCGGCCATTATTGTCATGGTCATTTTTACAACATTTTTAGCCCCGCCCTTACTCCGCATTGTCTTTGATCAGAACGATGATGATCCCAACTGTCCTACCGATGAAGAGACGCCTCAGGAGGTGGCCCAGGTGTCTATGGACTCATAAGTTTTGGAAGGATCTGGGTTGCGCCCAACAGCTGTGATGCAATTGTTGGCTGTGATGCGCTAGCTCAGTGTTCAAGATACTGTGTTCAAGGTACTGTGCCGACGGTGCCTTTTGTTGCTAATACCTACAGCCTGGGAAAGATGCCAATGTCCACATGTTTCTGAGACATTGGCCTGTAGTAGTTGACCCACTGTCCTGGATAAACATCCTTGAGTATGTATTTAAAGGTTGTGGCAAATGGTGTCTTAGCGCTATATTCAGACGCTAATTGGGTTCAAGCATGATTAGGGCAGTTAATGACTTAGTTAAAGTTACGTATTTCTGCTTAAAAGTTTTGTGTGAAACTAAAATCTAGTCAAAATCCCACTAAACTCTAATCAGCGTAAAATAATTTACTTTAGTAAGCGTCTTTCCCATGGCAAAATTCCTTCAGATGCCCATCCAGGCCGGTAAAATTGGCGTTTTTGACAGTGGTGTTGGAGGATTGACGGTGTTGCGGGAGATTATGGCCCACTTACCGTCTGAGTCCCTGTTATATTTTGGCGATACAGCCCGTGTTCCCTACGGCAATCGCACCCAGATAGAATTATTGCGATTTGTCCGGGAAATAATTACCTGGATGCAGGGGCAGGGTGTCAAGATGGTGGTGATGGCTTGTAATACAAGTTCAGCCTTGGCTTTGGAGATAGTTCAAGCAGAGTTTGACATACCCATTCTCGGAATTATTTTGCCAGGGGCACGGGCGGCGGCTAAGGCTGGTCGTCGTATTGGGGTAATTTCCACCGTGGCAACGGCTCAGAGTAATGCTTACAAGCAGGCGATTTTAGAAGCTTTGCCCATGGCTAAAGTATGGCAGGTGGGCTGTCCTGATTTTGTCCCCCTGATCGAGCAAAGCCGAATTGATGATCCCTATACTCGGGCAGTGGCGACGGACTATTTAAAGCCTCTGATGGCTGCTAATATTGACACGCTGGTGTACGGATGTACCCATTATCCTCATCTGTCGCCCCTGATGGAACAGATTTTGCCACCGTCGATTACAGTCGTTAATCCGGCCCATTCTTTGGTGGCTGCCATGGCCAAAGAATTGGATATGCTGGGTTTACGCAATACTCAATCAAAGCCGGAAATTGATTTTTATGTCAGTGGTGATCCAGGCAAGTTTGCTGAGGCATCTGAGCGCTTGATGGGATTTATGCCCGAGGTGCGGCCAGTGAGTTTGTCTGTTTTAGAAGGGCTTGCGATCGCATAGCCCCTCTAATCAGCACCTCCAGACTAGCTGGCCAACGCGGCTAAAACCTGGTCGTGGATTTCGCCGTTACTGACAACCACACCTTGGGTATCTACAAACCGGGGCTCTTTAGAAAAGTCAAGGGGTTTACCATGCATGTCGGTCACCTTGCCACCGGCCTCTTCAATGACAAGCACCCCAGCCGCATGGTCCCAAATTTTTTCACGGTAGTTAGGATACTTAGGCGAGGGCAGTCGCAAGTAAAGCACCGCATTACCAGAAGCCACCGCACCATATTTTGCTTGACTATCCATGCGAATGGACTCAGTGGTAATGCCTGCTGCTTGTGCAATCCGGGCATGGAGTTCCTGGTCGCCATGGGCAACGCTTTCCACAAAGCGGAAGTGCTCACTATCCGACGACGAGGTCACCGAGATTTTCTCCGGGTTGCTACCATCCATGTTCATCATCAGGGCACCTTCCCCACGTACAGCAACGAATAAGATGCCAGACCGGTCGCCCAGCTTCAGCGCAGGGCAGCCTAACACCCCCACTTTAATATCGCCATCCTCAATCATGGCCAGGGCCACCGCATACTGATCGCCGCGTAAAAATCCCTTAGTGCCGTCAATGGGATCTAGGGTCCAGTAGCGGGGGCTCACATCGCCATTGCCCTGGTCAATCCAATCAGGAATCTGCGCATCGGTGGCATCGGGCAGCACTGCCTTTACATAATTCGTGACCTGAGCCAGACGACTCGCCATATCAGGGGTTCTCAGATCGTCAGCATCTTCTTCACCGACGATGGGGTCACCCGGAAATGCATCTTTAATCATTTTGCAAACAATGGCCTGGGCACCAAAGTCAGCCACCGTTACCGGGCTTTTATCAGACTTTTCAATCGCTTCGGGGACCATCTCAGCCCGGACTTTTTCACATACGATAGCGGCCGCCTGCACCGCTGCGATCGCAATCTCTTTTTCCTTTGCGTAAGCCATAGTCAATAACAATAAAGAATTAACACAAAATAAAATGACCCCGGTACAGTCTAGCGAACCCTTTTTAGCTTTCCTTTTTAGCTTTTGAACAGAGAATCAGCGATCCAGGCACGGGTACCAAAATACTGACAGCTCGAACTAGCCACCTGAGCAGCCTGGGCTAGGGCCGCTAGGAAATCACCTGCCCAAGCATAGCAAAAGGCTCCATGGAAAATATCCCCGGCTCCCAGGGTATCGACGACGGCTGTAGCTGGGACTGGCAGCTCACTCACCTGTCCTTGCTCGCTAACGGTAATGGGGTGCTCCCCATGGGTAATCGCCACATAAGGTATACCCAGCCCTTGTAAATAGGTCAGGGCTGTTTGTCCATCCGGGGGCTGAAAATTAGCAGAGGCAATCACCACCGTGGCTAGGGATAGCACCTGGTCAAATCCTGGCTTCCAACTGCCAGCATCTACCACTACTGGAATGTTGGCGCTTTGAGCCGCCATGGCCACCTGATGGCTCAATGCCATTTGATGACCGTCCAATAGCACCACGTCTATATTGGTCAAATCTATGGGGTAGTGTTCAACCTGTAGGCCCACGGCATTGCGCGAAATAACAGCACGTTCGCCAGAGGCTGCAGACACCACAATCGATGAAACGGGCGGGGCTGTCTGTCGCTGTAGGGTTAAGTCCGTTATACCGACCCCCACGTGGGCCAGATCCTCGCGCAGGAGTGCTGTAACTGGATGTTGACCCACCGCTGCCATGATCGTAGCCGTTCCTCCCAGAGCTGAAAATGCCACAGCCGCATTGGTGGCTGGTCCCCCGGCAGCCATCATGACGTCCTGGGCGACTAGCTTTTCATTGGCCTGGGGTGGTCGTTGGGCCTGGTAGATGCAGTCTAGGGTCATCAGACCAACGAAGAGTCCTTGCATGGTGGGTGTTTGAAATTATCTGGTACCAAAGGATTCTTACCACTTAAACTCAAAGCTAAGCATTTAGAATTCATACCTTGCCTGATTCCCCTTCGTCCATAGTCAACGCCTCTGGCACGCTGTATTTGGTGGCCACCCCCATTGGCAACCTTGAGGATATTACCTTTCGGGCTGTTCGTATCCTCAAAGAAGCGGACCTGATTGCTGCAGAAGATACACGCCATACGGGAAAACTGCTGCACCACTTTCAGATTGAAACACCGCAGCTGAGCTATCACGAACACAATGCTCGCTCGCGTATTCCTCAGTTGATTGAAAAGCTGCAAAATGGGCAAACGGTGGCATTGGTCAGCGATGCGGGAATGCCAGGGATTTCTGATCCGGGATATGGTCTGGTGTGTGCCTGTGCCAACGCCGGGATTGTTGTCAGTCCGATTCCCGGTCCGGCAGCGGTGGTGAGCGCGATCGCAGCCTCGGCCCTACCGTCAGATCGATTTACGTTTGAGGGATTTTTACCGGTTAAGGGCAAGGCTCGAACAGAGCGGCTGTCACAGCTGGCGACAGAGCCCAGAACCATGGTGCTTTACGAGAGCCCTCACCGGCTACTCAAAACGCTGGCTGATTTGCAAATGCACTTGGGCAGTGACCGCCGGGTGACCGTGGCGCGGGAACTAACCAAACGCTATGAGGAGTTTTGGCGCGGGACGCTCGGTGAGGCGATCGCGCATTTTACGGCGACTGAGCCGAGGGGAGAGTTTACGGTTGCGATCTCAGGCCACACCGCGACTCCTCAGACTATTTCTCAAGCTGATTTATTGCAGCAGCTAGAAGAGCTAATTTCCCAAGGTCTTTCCCCATCTAAGGCCAGCCGTCAGCTAGCTCAGGAAACAGGCCTTTCTAAACGAGAGATTTATCAGCTGAGCTTAACCATGAAACAAGAAGACGGGTAAATTTTGAAATCCGCAAACGGTAGAGGCGTTCCATGGAATACCTCTACCGTTTGATTTTCCTAGTTTTACCCCTCCGGTAATGCAAACCATTCATCCCAGCTCGTATCACGTCCTGGAAATCCCACCGACTCAAAGGGCCAAGCATCGGCTAGCCACTGCCTAACATCGGCAAACAAACGATCTTCTAAACCACTGGCCAGCTCACTTTGCCTGGCCCAAAGCAATGCATAGGCATCATAGCCCTCACGATCCGATGGATAAAAATACACGCAGCCCAGACAGCAAGTCTCATCCAGGCTCATCAGGGTGTAAGCAAACGATGTCCGCCGTTGAAACTCTTTTTGATGCCAGCCTAGGTCGATTAAATCTTGCTCTAACGTTAGTCCATCGGGCCAGGTGCTAGGTGGTGGAAAAATGCCCTTGAGATGGTCTGCACTGGTGACAACGGCATCAAAGTCTTTCACCACATCGTTGACCGTTAACATACGCAGGCGATACTCACCGGTTTCAAGCACCGCTGGCACCTCAAACTCTTTTGGTACAAATGATAAAGAAGTAGTGCACACGTTAAAATTTCTGCTGTAGCGCTTTTAGCATTGTATTTGAGATATCTACTATATGTAGCCTCCTAGAGGCCATATTAGCTTTGCTGCCTAGCTCGTTGTTTAATCGATTGAAAGTCGCGGTTGATCTCAACCCACAGGGACTTATTGAGCGGGTCGGTTTTGAGGGCTTTGTCTAGATAGATGCGAGCTTTTTTTAACTGGCCTTGATTGATCAGCTCACGGCCCCAGCGTTGGTAGGTGATCGCCTGCCACTGACGCACTTCTGGATCTTGGGTAATGCGCTGGGCTAATCCTTCGACCAGTGCGATCGCACGAGGATACTTCTGCTGCTTAAGCAACATCTGTAGCTGCCCATAGGAATCCTGCTTTAACTTTTGCTCATGGGCCGATAACCCTGGATTGGTCTGGACCGGGCTGGGAGCGTCCTCCATCGGCTCATCTTCGGAGCTATCTTCTTCTGGCTCTTCCGGTTCCTCCGGCTGAAAGACCGCTAATAGCGCCTCATAGGCCTTAGTCACCTTAATAAAACGATCCTGCGCCTGCTGATCGTTCGGATTTACATCCGGATGATATTTACGCGCCAGTTTCCGGTAGGCTGCCTTAACATCGTCAAAAGACGCCCCCGTCCGTAACCCCAATGTCCGGTAATAGTCAGCTAACCCCATGGCACCCACAAAAACTGTCCCAGATTCTGCCATTAAAACGCAGAATCTGAGTAGCTCATACGCTGATTAAAGGTTCTCGTTATTTAAACCCGCTCCTCAATCACCCGATCAATCAGGCCATAGGTCTTGGCGTCTTCTGCCGACATAAAATTATCGCGGTCCGTATCTTTTTCGATTTGCTCAAGGGTTTGCCCCGTGTGCTCCGACATCAGGCCGTTCAAGCGATGCTTGATCTGCACAATGTGGTTGGCCTCAATCTCAATATCAGTAGCCTGGCGTCGGCCAACACCGCCCAGAGGCTGGTGGATCATAATCCGTGAGTGGGGTAGTGCTAAGCGTTTGCCGGGGGTGCCAGCACACAGTAAAAATGACCCCATGGACGCCGCCAAACCAACACAGATGGTGACCACCTCTGATTTGATGTAGCGCATCGTATCGTAGATGGCCATACCGGCTGTGACCGAGCCACCGGGAGAGTTGATATATAAGTAAATCGGCTTAGTCGGATCGTCAGAATCGAGATAGAGCATGTAAGCCACAATGGCATTGGCGATGCCGTCAGTGACTTCTTCGGTTAAAAAGATAATGCGTTCTCGAAACAGCCGTTCATAGATGCTGATCCACTGTTCGTAGGTGCTGCCGGGTAGACGATAGGGAACGCTGGGAATACCAATAGGCATGGGTTTCTTGGGGTAAGGAGTTTACAAATAATTTACGGAGAGATCTCAGCTATGCCGGTTTCTCAATCACCCGGTCGATCAGGCCATACTCAATGGCTTCCTGGGGCGTCAGATAAAACATCCGCTCCATAGATTTATGGACCGCGTCTTCTGATTGACCGGTATTTTCACTCAACAGCTTGGTAATCAAAGAGGTTTTGCTAAGAACTTCGTCAGCGTTGAGTTCAATGTCAGTGGCCTGTCCTCGAGTACCGCTGTAGGGATGCATCAGGGCAATGGATGAATTTGGCAGGCTAGAGCGCTTGCCTTTGGCTCCGCAGGATAGCAATACAGCCGCCATGCCAATGGCTTGTCCCATGCAGATGGTAATCACCTCTGATTTGATGTGGCGCATGGTGTCATAAACTGCCAGACCCGCTGTAATAGACATCATGCCAGCTGAGCCGTCGGCCATCCCTGCCATGACTGGATCACCCAGGGAATTGACATACATATAGATCGGTTTGCCCGCGTCTTCAGAATCCAGGTAAAGCAGGGCTGAGATCAGTGAATTGGCAACACCATCCGTCAAAGGCTGGTTTAAGAACAAGATCCGTTCTTGGCTCATGCGCGTGTAGATATTTACCCAGGCCCACTGGCGGCTGCCGGGTAAATTGTAGGGCACTCGCATCGGACGTTCTACAGACATAACTAACCAATACCTGCCGGGATTTGCTTGGGTAGGTCCTTGGTGCTCTCTAGGACCCGATCAATCAGACCGTATTCCTTGGCTTCCTGGGGGGTGAGATAGAACATACGGTCTGTGTCTTTCTGCAGTTTTTCTGGGGTTTGCCCGGTGCAGTGGGACAGGATATCTAGGGTAGCTTCGCGGTTGGCCAGGACTTCCTTAGCTCGAATTTGGATATCAGTGGCCTGACCTTGGGCTCCAGTACGGGGCTGGTTGAGGACAATTGTGGCGTTGGGCAAGCTGGCGCGGAAGCCCTTTGTGCCAGAGGCCAAAATCATAGAGGCTGTGCCCATGGCCTGACCAATGCAGATGGTGTGCACGGGGGGACGAATGTAGCGCATGGTGTCGCAAATAGCGAACGCCTCTGTCTCAAATCCGAGGGCATCGCCGGTATACCAGGATGTGCCAGTGGAGTTGATATAGAAGTAAATCGGTTTCTCGGGGTCGTCAAACTCTAGGTAGAGCAGCTGGGCGATAATCAGCCGTGTCACATCCATGCCCATTTGACGCTTGTAGTCGTCTGACGATACTAGAGGCGTCCCCAAATAGACAATCCGCTCTTTGAGGAGGAGCGATTGTAAATCGGGAGGTGGGGTGCGAAAAGCGGCATCCCCGCCGTAGTAAGGCGCCTGTACGGCTTTGATATTAGAACTCATAGACCCAGTTAGCCCTCTGTGGTGTCAGCTGTTCACCTTGCAAACGTTTTTGGCCAGTAGCCTGAGTGTTACAGGATATTGACGTCTACATAGTGTAGCTTGCTCTGAACCAGCTCGCAGGCCATGAATTTGGGGGATATCCGCCCATGGTGTCTATGAAAAAAGTAGGTTAGAAAAACCTGATCGGCATACATAATTGCCGCTGCTTTAAGGAATTGGGTGTGCCCTTTTGTAGCTCTTATCCTGCGGTCTTTATCTGGCTGTGGAGGAATGTGTCGGTCTGATCTTTTGGTCTATGGAAAGGTTACGTAAGATATATGCAGCTACAAGCGGCAAATTTGCCGATTATGGCGGGCGTTTTTAAGCAAATTGGGACAGTGTTTTTAGGACGAACATTCTTTAGAACTAGATCAGCAGCGCTATTGGCAGGAAACCTAACTCTATGAAAGCTAACGTGCAGTGGTCCATTAGCGATCGCAACCTAGACACCCATCAAACCAGTAGTCAGCGACACTTGGCCATTGCCGTACAAGCGGCTAGCACTGAGCGCCCTCCACTCAACCTATGTTTGATTCTGGACCAAAGCGGCTCCATGGCAGGATCGCCCATCAAAACTGTCCGTACCGCCGCCAAAAAAATTGTCGATAGCCTGTCTCCCCAGGACCGGATTTCCATTATTTCCTTTGATCATCAGGCGCAGCTGGTCGTTCCCAACCAGCAGGTTACCGATCCGACGACGCTCAAACAAGCGATCGATGGCATTCGCGCTGGCGGCGGCACCGCCATTGATGCCGGGCTAAAGCTAGGTATCTCAGAAGTGGCCAAGGGCAAAACAGGGACCGTATCCCAGATTTTTCTGCTCACCGATGGCGAAAATGAACATGGCGACAATCAGCTCTGTCTGCAGCTAGCCACACTGGCCGTGAACTATAGTTTTACCGTCAGCACCCTGGGCTTTGGCGATCATTGGAACCAGGACGTCCTAGAGCAGCTGGCCGATGCCGGGAACGGCAGCCTCGCCTATATCCAAAACCCTGAGGCGGCGATCCAAGAGTTTAGCCGTCTATTTAGCCGAGTCCAGGCCGTTAGTCTCACCAATGCGTACCTTGTCCTGACGCTACAGCCGTCCGTCCGTCTTGCCGAACTCAAACCCATCGCCCAGGTTCTGCCTGAAACGATTGAACTCGATGTCCGACGTGAGGGCGAACAAGCCATTGTTCGTTTGGGGGACCTGATGACCAATACCCCTCGCGTTATTTTGGCGAACTTATATGTGGCTCAACTGCCGCCGGGTCTGCACCCCATTGCCTCTGTCCAGGTGCAGTATGATGACCCCGCCCTTGGTAGTTCCCTTTCCACTGACAACGCTGTCATTGATGTTACAGCTCAGACAGACTATCAGCCCCAGCCGGACCCTCAGGTTCAGCAATACACCCTGGCGTTAGCTAAATATCGTCAAACCCAAATCGCTGAAACTAAGCTTCAAGCGGGCGATCGCACGGGTGCAATTACCATGCTGCAGTCCGCCACCCAAACCGCTATTCAAATGGGTGACCAAAACGCTGCTACTGTTTTGCAGGAAAATGTTACCCAGCTACAAACAGGGCAAGATTTATCAGAGCAGGCTAAGAAGAAAACACGCATTGCTTCTAAAACAATTTTGCAGTAGCTATGCGGTAAAGCTAAAACTTGATTGCAGACAGTGGTGAGAGAAGCTAGCCAGCAGGATGGTCACAACACCCACCCTGCTGACCGATAACGGTTTTGCTAATTTAGCTGGATTCGCTTCATCAAAATGGCCATCACTTCGTGAGGTTGCCCGGTGGGTAAGGGCTTACTCCAGTCGTTGGGTTCGGCGTAGTTGAGCTGATGGAGTAACTGGATAGTCAGCCGGATGACGGTGGGACTGCCAAAGATGAGATGGCGCACATGGCCATACTCATAGTCGGGTAAAACGGTGGGATTGGCAGGCGGAACTGTGGACCCGCTAGAGTCCTGGATAAATTCTTGAAACATGGTGTCTTGGTTCTCCGAATATAAAATCACTGGGAGGAAACCAAGACCCAATAAGGCTTAGCCACCCCGCTTGATGTAGTGCAAATCGGGGTGGCTGAGGTAAAATCAACCCCAACCGCCGGGATTGCGTAAGAATCTCGGGGGCGAGTCATCGGTACGGTGGTAGGACACCTGCCGATGGCGCTAAGAATTATTGAGCCTTGTGGGAAAGGTCACTGGTTAGCAACCTTCATATGAAGGTAATGCGGTTGCGATCGCCGTGTCAAGCCGTTGGTTACGGTTTTTGGCAAATTGCTACCGGCGCTGTGGGTCGTAAAACCAAGGCAACTTCACGCAGAGGCTTTCGATTCCGAGAGCTCGCATTCATGGCTGAGCACTAGGCGACCATCTGCAAGTCGATATACCCGCTGGGGCTCTTGAATTGTGGGGATGGCCGCTGGCTCGGTGACCGGCTGAACGGTACCTGTGGAATAGGAGGAGGAGGTTGAGGTTATGCTCTCTGGCTGCTGTGGTAGCCCCTCTCCGCCTGTGATGACAAAGGTGCTTTCAGTGTCGCCGCTGCGGGCAATGCAGCTGCTGGCCGTCAGCGCGGCTGTATCAACGAATTCTCCAGACAGCTCATTGAGGTTATTTTCGATAAAGCTAGCGTCGAGTACATTAAAATTGACTACGCCACTAATGCCAAGTTCTGAGCTAGCTGTAATGTCACTTAGGGAAGTGCGCTGTGCTCTGGGTTCAATACCAAACACGCCTTGTGCAGTGATGCTGACGTTGCCCCCAGCACCCTCAAAAGCATCCGCTGCAATATCGCTGTTCTCATCAGGAATCGCCACAATAAATGGAGCGCTTATAGTGATGTTGCCTCCATTACCGCCTGCCTGGGCTGTACCTGCTGTAGTCGAAATCAAACTGTTGTTACGTAATAGCAAGAAGTCACTCATCATCAAGGTGATGTTGCCTCCATCCACGGCTGCTGACTCTGCAATGATTTGACTGCGATCGCTCATCGTTAGTTCGCCAGTACTTAAAACGATGTTCCCAGCAGCTCCATCATTAAAAGAACGCACAGAAATATTGCTTTCTTCTTGAAGTAAATCAATAAGTTCAGACGACGTTTCACTAAGGCGCTCAAAGAAATTAGCATCGAAGCCACTAATTTCAACCCTTTCTGCAGCTTCAATTATGATTGTGCCAGCTGGCCCAGCACCATTACTTGCGCTTACAATTTGGCCACCTTGAAACAAGCCAAGAGAATCAGCTTCAACTGTAATATTGCCTCCAGGCTGACTATTGAAAGTCCTAGCGTCAACAACACCATTAGTTAGAGTAATTGTCGGTGCCGAGAGTTGTATTTTGCCTCCAATGCCGGTACCTACAACATCTCGTCTAATTCCATTGGCACTTAGAATTACGCTGGGAACACCCTGCAGGGAACCACGCGCGATGAAGCCACTAATGTTTAGGCTGTTTCTAGCTTCAACATCAATATCTCCAGCATCACCAACACCAGTTGTTGTCGTTTGTAATCGTCCCCCGTTTAAGAGGCTGAGATTATTAGCTGAAATCGCTATATCTCCTCCGGAACCACGTGCCCCTGCTTCTACCGCACTGGACACTGTGCTGAACCGCTCACCATCAGACGATATTCCATCAACAACAATATCATTCTCGGCACTAATAAATATATTTCCAGCGTTTCCTCTACTGAAAGTTGACGAGCTGATAGAGCCACCGTTTAAAACTCTTAGGTTACCAGTTTCGACAATCAAATTTCCCGCGTTACTTGTAGCGGAATCGTCTGCACTAGCATCCAGAACTCCCTCTGTGACCAATGCACTAATCCTGTTCGCTTGAGAGCCTGACACTTCAACTAAGTCAGTTGCAACAATGGTTAATGTTCCTCCATCTCCACCCAAACTTCCACTACCTGAAGCCCCAGAAGCAATTGCAGCACCATTCAAGACTCTGAGTATGCGAGTATTTACATTCAGATTACCAGCATCATTAGGACTAGATGTTTCTGCAAAAATCCCACTACGATTGAGATTACCGATACCGTCTACTTCTACTAAATCAGAAGTGTTGATGATGATATTGCCACTAGGACCAAAGTTGCCTGATACGAATTGTCTTCCAGAACCTGCACTAATCTGCCCTCCATTGCTTGCTACAAGACGACCAGCATTAACTGTGATATCACCACCTCTTCCTAAACCAAAAGTTCCACTAGAAATTGTCGCATCGTTAGCTAAGTCTAAAGAACCACCAACCTCTATTAGGATATCTCCGGCATTACCTTGACCTATGGTATCGGTGCGCAGTTGAGCACCGCTTCTAAGAATAAAGCTGTCTACAACATCCACTGCAATATTGCCTGC
>NZ_JADEXP010000566.1 GCF_015207065.1 Leptolyngbya cf. ectocarpi LEGE 11479
TCTCCCTGGGGGAGAAGGGGAGCTAGACTCAAAGTCCTTCTCCCTGGGGGAGAAGGATTTAGGATGAGGGGTAATGCAGGAGTTAGAGCCACTTTCCAGCTCAATCTTCTAGATGTGTATACACCGTAGCCCAAAATTGGGAGAGGGATTTAGGGTGTAGACGCCAAAGCGGCTTCTCGCAGAGTGGGCCAATGCAGCTGTAAACGCTATTTTCGAACCCTGGGTGGTCTGGCGCTTCCCTACCAGTTGCAAGAGCTGAGATAGTCTGCTGAGAAGATTTTCTGTATCGGCTGCGGTCTACCTACTGGGTAAAACTGGGGTCAATGCTGACCCACATCACCAGGTCAAACTGTTCTGGACTAATAGACGCGTCCAGAATCCGAGTGGTAATGCCAGACTCTTCTAATCGTCGCAGACTGAGCCGGTCACCAAGATTTTCAGTAAAGGCATCCAACAGCTGCTCTGGCGCTGCGCTGTCGTTAACCGATACCTGGGGATTCAGTAACACCAGACGATGGCCATTCTCGATGGTAAATCCGGTTTGAGCCTTGATTTTTAACCCTTCTCCCAGGCTAGGCTCGGAGAGATCTAACTCCAGCTGCAGGCGATTGTCCGGCAAAAATGTCGCTTTGGGGTTACTAAACTGATAGCGACCGACCTCACGAGACTGGGCGGCATTGCCCAGATTGATTTCAATATTGTTAAGACGCTCCGTAAATTCTGGAGATAGCAAATACTGATTTAGATCTTCCGGTGTGATCACCACATGGAGTGCGCCGTTAAGCGGCTCATCGAGGACCACTTTGCCACGTCTGAGTTTCTTAAAGTCGAGGTCAATGGGGTCGGTATCCAGGTCTGCGATCGCAACCCTCAACCCCTCCACCGGATACAGTCCCCGCACCCCCACCTGCAGCCGGTCGATCTTGCCTTTTAGCAAATTCAAATTCGAGCCATTATCCACCCGCACCTGGATATCCTCGACACCGTTGAGCCGCGATCGCAGCGCATTTTCAGCAATGGTATCCAGGCCAAAACCAATGGGCGAGCCAATAAAAATCAGGCTAGAAAGCAAGATTGAAATAAATTCCATGGCCGATAGAAATATGGGCAATAGGAGCGGTCGTTACTTAGACGTTAAGAAACGGCAGCGTCAACCCATTGCTTAACGGTGTTCACCACCTGATCGAGTGGCAGCTCCACCGATTCGCCGTCGGCCCGTTTGACCGCTTCTACCTTACCCTCTTTCAACGAGCGACCGGTCACCACCCGGAAGGGAATGCCAATTAGCTCGGAATCTTTGAATTTCACTCCGGCCCGTTCTTTGCGGTCGTCTAGCAGGGTTTCCACCCCGGCTGCATTGAGATCCTCGTAGAGCTTTTCGGCTGCCGCCATTTGGTCAGCGTCTTTGATATTGGGGACGACAACGACGGCGTGGTAGGGTGCGATCGCAACCGGCCAGATAATCCCATTTTTGTCATAGGACTGTTCCACCGCTGCCTGGGCCAGCCGGGAGACGCCGATGCCATAGCAGCCCATCACCAGCGGCTGAGATTTCCCACCTTCATCGGTATAGGTAGCCCCCATGGCCTTTGAATACTTGGTCCCCAGCTGAAAAATATGGCCGATTTCAATGCCCCGCGCGGTTTGAATCGTTTGGCTTGGGTCGTGGACAGCGCGGTCGCCAGCGGTGGCTTCGCGGATATCCACCACTGTTTTTGGCAACGTGAACGGGTCCCCCCAGTTGGCACCGACCACGTGGTACCCCTTTTCATTGGCACCGGTAGCAAAATTCTTCAGGTCCACGGCGGTTTTATCCACCAGCCGCAAAAATTTGGGCGCTACATTTTTCTGTTTTTGGATGTAGTCATCGGCGATATTGGGGGCGATGTATCCCAACGGCAGGGGCTTTGCCGCCCACTTGGCTTGGGTCTCGGGGTCGGGCACCTCTAAGGACAGCAGGGTGGAGGCGTCATAGTCGGCGGCCATGTTCGTTAGGGCGTTTTGCAGCTTAGTCTCATTGACGTCCTGGTCACCGCGAATATTAATCAGCACCAGCACCGTTTGGTCATTGTCATAGACCGCCTGGTACAGCACGTTTTTAACAATCTGGGTGGGGGAGCAGTCTAGAAACGTCGCCATGGTTTCAATGGTGGCGGTGTTGGGGGTTTCTAGCTTTTTGTACTCGCTAAACTCCGAGGGTACCGCATCCGCTGGCAGGGATACCGCTTTCTCCACGTTGGCGGCATATTGACCATCCTCGGTATATAGCACCTCGTCTTCACCGGCATCGGCCAGCACCATAAACTCCTGTCTCTTATACA
>NZ_JADEXP010000567.1 GCF_015207065.1 Leptolyngbya cf. ectocarpi LEGE 11479
GATATACTCACTGCCAGGTTTGGTCTCTGGCAGAGCTAAAAAGTCTGTTAGTGTGATGGCTTTTGAGGGGGATTGGCCCATCGAACTGTCTTCTCAGGTGCGTTAGCCGTGGGTTCAATGAGTACGTTTAATTGTAAGAGGCACTTAATAAAAGCAGGGTACGTGTATTTTCGTAATTCCGTACTTAAAATCCCTCAATCCTTGGCTTGACGGAGACTGCCAATTCGGTTTAGATTTTTGGCTAGGCCGTAATGTTAGTGCGGCTGTTCTACTGGAACCTAATACTTGGCACCGTCAGCAGGTGGTTACGACACCCACTGACGGCTGGCCCACGGATTCACACGCAATCCACGGGATGGGGGTTATTATCCCACCCTCTGCGATTTGCAATGCATCTTTGTGGGGGGCTGGGGTTAGGTTCTGGCTTTCCTTGTCCCTTTTGGGACAGTCCTTTTGACGGAGACCAGAACCATGTTTCAAGAGTCTAATCAGGGCGCTGCTGCGCCCACCGTTCAGCGTGTGCCCGACTATTTACCCGAGCATCTGTACGAAAACGTGCGGCTGATCGCCCTGGGTAGCCTTACCGTTGTGCGGCTCACCATCCAGGACCTGCACAGTAGGCACTATGCCGAGCCCAACGACTGGAGCCGCCCTTTACCGACCGGGCGACCCAATGAGGTGATGGCGATTTTGACCAAGCGGGTCAGGGTTGATTAATGGGATAGCCGTTGTCTCTTGCCCGTGCTGGTTATGAGGCTGAAGTCCGCGCCGGATTGAAAGTCCGGCGCTAGCTGAGGGTTGTCCGCTAAAAGGGACAATTTGGTGTGGAAGCGCTATGGGCTGGTCGTGGGCCGATCGAAGCATAGCTAAGTGTTGTGGAAGCGAACTATTGTAAACACATCTCCGATCGTTGTGTCCCTTCCAGCGGACACCCTTCAGTTAGTCCTGGGTTTTGAACCCTGGGTGGGTTGACGCTGCCTCGCCAGATGCAAGATCTAAGGTTCGCTAAAACGCGGACGCTAGAATGAAGATCACGTCATATGGGTATGGCTAATGAAATTCCGCTTTAGGGTCTTGATCGGGCTGTGTCTGTCGCTGACACTATGTTTCAGCGTTTGGTTTAGCGCCGCTGAGGCATCGCCGTCGCTGTTAAATCCTCGGATCAATCGGCTAGAATCGCAGTTGCGATCGCTCCAGTCCCAAGTCACCCGTCTTCAATCTCAGCTACCCCGCACTAGCCCTGGCCGAACCACTTCTAGCCCAGTACCGCTGCCCGATACTCCCAACGTCGATCAACAGTTCGACACCCTGGCGATTTTAATCATCGAGCTGCAAGACCGAGTATCAGCCCTAGAAGCAAAACTCGAGCAAACAGACGAGCCTATATAAGAAACCGTTTCTCCCCTTTTCAAGGGGGAAGACAGATAGTCTTGTGGCAGTTACCCGTCAATAATGCAACTCATTTCTGGAGATTAACCCAAAAATTCACTAACCCCCGCGTAACCAGGAGATTGTTTGAAGTATTAGTAAAGTCGCGCCTCAACTCCGGATAAGGCCATGCAAATCACGCATGTTGGATTGGTAGATGCACCCTGATTCCGAGCCCTAGAGATGCATCTTTGGGGCTCTTTCTTCTTAATAGGCCTAAGAAAATTTCGAGATTTACATAGGGGTGCATGTGCGAAATTGTTGATATTACAGTGATGGCTGTTGAACTTTCAAGTATCAAAATGCGTATTGGAAGTCTTGACGGCATCGCAAACTCAGAAAAAATAGTGCAGGTATTCTTGTAGAATCAGGAAAACCAGAAACGCTTGTAGCGGCAACAATAAAACTCAAGAGAAGCTGAAACCACGTCTTCTGATGGGACGTAAAAGTATTGAACATATCTGCGAAGCTACGACATACTTCGTCTAAAACTTTTTACAAGAAGCTTTAATAAACTAATTCTTCTTGAATTTTTCGCAGGATGTTTATAAATCTGTCTAGGTTCTTTACCTATGTTTTATGACTCAAAGTCTAGAATAGCCGTATGAACTAACAGACATTTTGTCTATGGGTTAGTGATAATAAGCTTGAAATTCACAAGCAACAATAAGCTCAAGATTTAAAGGCAACAGCAATCTTGAGATCTATGAGATCTAATTTAATAGGTGCTTAGGGCCATTTTACTCTGGAATTCGCATTTATGCGAATTAGATGGTATTGCTTGATTTCAGACTCTCCAACTTTGGATTTCGATAGCTGAAAGCCAACAAAATTATTACCTAACTCTAGAATAAAATCGCCCTAAATAGGTGCCCTAGTTAATGA
>NZ_JADEXP010000568.1 GCF_015207065.1 Leptolyngbya cf. ectocarpi LEGE 11479
CCATTGATGCCACAGTTACAGTGGAGCCGGATGTGGTGATTGAGCCTGAAACCCATCTGCGTGGCAATACAACCATTGCAGCAGGCTGTCACATTGGTCCCGGCACCCTGATTGAAAACAGCACTATTGGTGCCGGGACAACAGTTCGATATTCTGTTATCAATGACAGTACAGTCAAAGGAACCGCCCAAATTGGCCCCTACAGCCATCTGCGCGGCGAAGTCATCATCGGCACAGGCTGCCGCATTGGTAACTTTGTTGAGATTAAAAAATCTCAGCTAGGCAACAATACTAAAGCATCCCATCTGTCATACTTAGGCAATTCTACCCTGGGCGACAAGGTTAACATTGGCGCTGGTACCATTACCGCTAACTATGATGGCGTTAACAAACATCCTACGGTGATCAAGGATAAGACCAAAACCGGCTCCAATAGTGTTTTAGTGGCTCCGGTCACCCTAGGAGAGAATGTCACGGTGGGGGCAGGTGCGGTTGTGACAAAAGATGTGGACGATAACTGCTTGATTGTGACGCGGGGTGAGCGTCGAGTGATTAAAGACTGGCAGCCTAAGAGCAAGCAGCCACCTAAAGAGTAAGAGATAATCTAAAACTGAATCTCATCTAGCCAATGGATGCTCACCTATAAGATCATCCTACGAACAATGTTGGCTGAGCGAAGTCGAAGCCAACATGTCACGACCAGCGTTCCCTATTCCCTCCGGGAAGGCGATGCCAACGACTCCGCTCAGGGGACGCTTATACCAAACAGGATCTTCGCTTCCTAAAAAACCTGAAACTACTCCCCCTAGGGATTGCTCCAAATAATCCAAACAAAGCGAGCCACCAACCAAGCCAGTAGAGCATAGACACCGATGGCGATTAGAGCGCTAATGTCGAATGTGTGGTTAGGGTCAAACGCAGGGGTTTGAAATAAGGTGGCAAACGGAGCGATAAACGGCGTTGACAGAGCGTAGATAAACGAAGCAAACAGATTTTCTGGATTTGCCCCTGATATGCGTAAGATAAATCTTAGAAACAGTAGAATTTCTAATGCACCGGTCAGGTAATAAATAAAGTTTACGACCTTTCTTAAGGTGGCATTGCGCCGAGACATGGTGCGACGTTTGGGAGGCGGTCCTGGGTTGGGGTTAGTCATTGTCAGCTTCTGCTTACATTTGGTCTACCAATAGTATCAGGCAACGCAAGTTCATAGCTTGCGCTAAGACTGACTGTGTGGCTGAAGCCCGCGCTGGAATTTCAATCCAGCGCTAACTGAGTGTTGTCCACTAAAAGGGACAATTTGATGGGGAGACGGTGGTAGTCGATCGCGGACTGAGCGAAGCATAGTTGACTGTTTAGAAGCGAACTCTGAAAACACAGCTCCGATAATTGTGTCCCTTCCAGTGGACACCCTTCGGTTAGCCCTGGGTTTTGAACCCTGGGCGGGCTAATGCTTCCCCACCACTATTGCAAGTCGGCTGCATCAGACCCTCAAATAGAGTTTTTGCATAGAGCCAAATGCAGCCCTAAAAACAGCAGAAAACCGGCCCCGTAGCCTACAGCTCCAGAGCCGAAAAGAGATTACCTAATACGGACCCGCCTAGTTAAGATAGCCATAACCTCGTTAACACGACCGGTCGGCAGCGGACGGCTCCAGTCGTTAGGCTCAGCGTAGTTGAGCGCATAGAGCTGTTTGATGGTGTTTTGCACAGCATCGAGGGTACCCAGCAGAGTATGGTTAACAATTTCATACTCATACTCGGGCAGCGTACCGTCAGCAGGTGGAACATTGGACGCGCCAGCGCCCTGAGAATTATCTTGAAACATAGTTTTGGCCTTTTTTGTTACGTGGATAGGAACCCCCTCGAACACCGCCGTGGGCCGTGCCATGGAGGGGGATAGGACCAAAACTCAAACCTTAGCCATCCCGCAAGTGGTTGCAAACTGGAAGGACTAAGGTACATTGACATCAGCCTTCAAGCTGGCGTGATCAGCTTGTGAGGTTAGCTATCGGTGGGTGGTTCCAAGCACCTGCCGATAGCGCTAAGGGATTGAGTTCTGTTTTAGGTCTTGCGGACCTGTTATCAACGGTAGAGCACTTGATCTAGATGAGTCAAGATACAAATTATGAAATGTGGGGCAGATGGGCAGCCCATAATCTTAGCAGACTCAACCGAGATCTCACGGTTCGCTAGAAAATATAGGAGAATAGCGAATAGCGTAATAATGCCCAAAATCGTATCCCAGCCAAGCAATGGCCCAGTTGATCAGTAACGAACGCGTCGATGATATCCCACTGCTATTAAG
>NZ_JADEXP010000027.1 GCF_015207065.1 Leptolyngbya cf. ectocarpi LEGE 11479
GCGTTACCTTGACCAAGAATTGCATCTACGATAATTCCATCTGTCCGAAGTGTATTTTTTGAGACATCTAAAATAATACCAGGCACTTCAATCTCAAATCCACTATCTCTATAGATACTCTTATCGCCCTTTTTTAGCCTCCAATAACTATACAGTGTTTGATTTGATTCATCTTTTATCTCTTTTTCCTCTACAAAAGATTGGAGCTCATCCTTATAGTTAACGATATAGCGTAGTTCATCTAAAATAGCGTTTTTGACTGTTTCTCTCTTGTCGCTGACAATAACATCACTTAGTAAGCCATCCATTTCCGAAACAGATAATTCTTGATAGTTTTCCGGATTGCCGTCAAGATCATATCCTAAACGGACATCTGTTAGGTGAAAAACTGTAATATATTCCTGATTCATCTGTCGGAAAACAAAGCTAAGGGTCCGGCTTACATTAACATTCTCAATTTCCCGAATAATTTCTGTCTCTTCACCAGTTTTAACATTTACTTCGTATGAGCTATTTACTTGAACATTTCGTTTGGAAGAAGCTTTTGCAGCATGCTTGGATACAGCATTGCTAACATTTTTTGAAAGCCGATCGCGAGAACTATTGCTAGATCCCTTGACGCCTGCAGAAACAGCTGCTTTTCCAAAGCCAAAATTCACTTCTGCGGAGGCTTTGACTTGATATCCGAAAGATTTTTTATAAGCGCTTTTGTTTGTTTGTTCGGCTTTGACAGAATCTTCAAAAGAGGTAGCACTTTCTTTATTAAAAGAGTCAAAGATACTTGAGGCAGTCTTAGAATCTTGCTCGCTTTTTTTATACGTCTGAACACTTATCTTTGTCTTCTCTCCAGGAAGCAATGAAAAAGTCTTGATAACTTCACCGGCCCCATAATTTCCGCGATATGAAGATAGGCGATACGTCTCTATAAGGATTAACTTAGGGTATTCACTCCTATTTACCGGATAGCTAGCAATTGTTTCCTGTCCTGCAAAGTTAGTGGTTGTTATGAGTCTTTCGCCATTTATTAGCGCTTGCGCTACATGACCTATTACTTTCTCATTTTGTTGTGTCTGTGATTGGGGTGTTTCTCCTAATTGTTCCGTTGTAAAAGGAGATATAACTTCGTCTACAGGAAGAGTTGCTTCCTCACTAATCGATGATATCTGCTCTATTCTAAGTGGTGATAGAAATCTTAGCTTTTCTTGCAGAAAGGTTTTGACTTCAGGGGATATTGCTATTTTCAAGTCAGGATCAATAGATTGACCCTTGGCAAATTCATAGATCTTTTTTTCCAATTCGACTACATCTGCATCAAGAAAACCATTAGGTAAAGTAGTACCCGGTTGTGAATTATTTGGCCTATCAAAATATTCAAAGGGGATATCTAGCTCTATATAATTTCTGCCACTATATGCTGTATTTTCGGGCACACTGTAGCTGAGAATTGGCGCTTTACCTGCTGGATCGAGCTGAATGATGGGTTCTTGATTTTCCACTATGACTACCTTATAGAAATATATTGCTGCACTGTGCAGAGATACTTATGATTGTGTATCTGTATAAATTCTAGAAAGCTTAGAGCAATTTATAGTCAGGAAAAAGTCCTTGACTTGAGCTACTAAAGGTCTGCAAAAAGTCAGATCTTCACTGCTCCCAGAATCTGCAATGTCTTCTTCTGGGAGTCTGCTAAACCAGTCGCCCCTTCGATATTCATCCCCTCATAGGGGCGCGGAGCCCGTAAAACCTTCAAACATTTTCCCGTAGCCACATCCCACATACGCACCGTCTCATCATGGCTCGCGCTGGCCACCATAGTGCCATCTGTACTAAACGCCACCGCAGATACCATATTTTCATGCCCCACCAGCGTCTTCAGACAGTCGAATGTAGCCGCATCCCACAGCTTAATTGTCTGATCGTGACTGCTGCTAACCAGGGTCTTACCATCGGGTGAAAACCGCACGGCACCAATAAACCCACCATGGCCCTGAATCACACGCGGCGGTGTATTCGCATCCATTGTCCACATCATTATCAATCCTTGGGAGCCACCCCCTACGAGATAGTTACCATCAGGACTAAACGCTAGATCGGGCATATAGTCTTGTGCGATCGCAATCGTCCTCAAACATTCCCCCGTACTGATATCCCACACCCGAATCGTTTTATCAATGCTGCTTGTCGCCAGCCACTGCCCATCTGGACTAAAATCAGCTCCAAACACCCAACTACTGTGACCCTGGAGCGTCAAAAGACAGTGCCCGGTTCGCCAATCCCATACCTTGACTGTCTGATCAAAACAGGTACTCGCAAGACGCTGTCCGTCACGACTCAAAACAACTTTCCAAACCTGTCCCTGGTGCCCTTCTAGAACACACATCTGTTGTCCCGTCTCTAGATTCCAGAGATAAATAATATTCCCTGCACCGCAGGCTAAAACCGGCTCCGTCGGATGATGGCACAGCGTATGCACATAGCTGTCATGCCCCGATAGTGATTGGATGCAGGTACTGCTCTCCACATCCCAAATCCTTACCATCTGGTCCTGGCCACCGCTGGCTAATGTATACCCTGTTGGAGAAAATGACACTGTCCAGTTTACCTGAGGATAGCCCCTGAACGTTTTCAGGCACTGCCCTGAGGTCATATCCCACAGCTTAACTGCCTGATTATCACAGGATGCCAATACAGACGACTGAGAATCTAAAGCCACATCCCAAACCCGTGCTGCAAACCCATGCAGTGTTCTAAGACATTGCCCTGAAGCCATATCCCAAATTCTCACTGTCTGGTCTTCACTGGCACTCACAATCTGCTGGTTGTCGCTAACTACAACTGACCAAATAGCGGCCTGATGACCTGTTAAAATTCTCAGGCAGTCTCCTGTTTCTAAATTCCAGAGTCTAATGGTTTTATCAATACTGGCACTGATCAGTGTTTGATTGTCCGGGGTAAAGGTTAGCGATCGCAACCCGCTTCCATGGCCCTCCAGGCGGCTCACACAGTCACTATGCTCTACATCCCAAAGATAAATAGAGTTAGCAACTGGGCTACCGCTCGCCAGCATTTTTTCATCTGCACTCAGCGCAATCGGGTCAATACCGGTCTCATGGGTTAATGTCTTCACACAGGTACTGGTTGCCCAATCCCAAACCTTGACCGTACTATCCTCACTACCACTCATCAGCTGTTGACCATCAGGGTGCCAAACAACCGTACTCACCCGTTTATTGTGGCCCATCAGCGTTGTTATCAACTGTCCTGTCGTGACATCCCAAATCTTGATCGTCTGATCCTCTGCACCGCTAGCTAACTGTCTACCCTTAGGGCTGAAGGCCACTGACCAAATCCAGCCAGTATGACCCTTTCGAGACAGAATTTCCTGACCGTTAGTGGCATTCCAAATATGGATCTCTCCATTGGTGTCGCCAGCTGCCAGTAGCTGCCCATCAGGACTAAACGCAACCGAAATCGCACTACCAAGAGATTCACTAAAAACAGATTTACTCAGGTCCGCATGGGCGAGATTCACACCCTGTAAATTTTTCCCAGACAGATAGGTTTGCCAAAGGGGCAAATGAGAAAAATCCTGCCCCTGCAAATCCACATCAAGCTGACATAGCAAGTTGAGCAAGTTACCACCTGCATACCCAACATTATCAGCTGTCTGATACTTAAACGACGTCAGCAATTGTTGTAGCTGTCTCTCAATCGGTTGAGCAGGGTGATGCGTGCTACATAATTTTTCTAACAGTGGTTGGGACAGCTGGCGTATCTGCGCCTCACGAATAAACTCCTTGGCATTCGCTTTAAGGAGTGCGTACTGACTAAACAGCTGACAATTCTGCTCAGCGATTTCTTGATAGAACTGCTCTACTAGCCGTTCTGTCATATATTCCATTACCACCGGTTGCTGAGTAATGCCAGCTCGACTGGTTTCTACCAGCGATCGCGCCTTTAATGACTCCACTGCCTCTAGCAATGCCCGATGGGATACCGCTGGCACGATATCTGCCCGCAGCTCTTTTAGTGTGGTCCATTCTCGATTAATCGCCAGCCAGCGCATCACCGTTTGTTCCATGGCCGACAGGCGATTAAATTGCTGGTCCAGCAGGTCCCACAGGTCTCCAAAGACTATGGTGCCGTACTCTAAAAAATCGGCTACCTCTCCAGCAAACACGGAGCGAATCGTCGCGGCTATAATTTTGAGCGCCAAAGGGTTACCGCTGTAGCGATTGATTAGCTGCTGGTGTTGTTTGTTACTGCCATGAATGCCTACAGTACTGAGAATTTCCTGGCTGGCAGTGGGGGTGAGTCCGGTAAGGCGGTGCGATCGCACCGCCCTTCCATCCATTTCCCGATAGGTCAACCCCATCGGCTTTTCCCGACTCGTAATCATCAAGCAGCTCTGGTGATCCGCATCTGCTATCCGTTCTAGCAGCAGATCATAGTCCTCATAACCCTGGCGATATTTTCCAGTGCGATCTCCCGTTTGCAAAATGGACTCAAAATTATCCAGCACCAGCAGACACCGTTTTTGACGCAAATAGTTCAATACCTGTTCGATTTGTTTGTCTGACGCATCTGATATCTGAGTATCCTGCTGCTCTGAAAAAAAAAGAATCAGTTCTGGCAACACCGCCGACAGTGGCGGAGCCTGCCGTAGTGTGCGCCATGCCACATAGTCAAACTGTGACTGCACCTGTCTAGCCACCTTGACAGCAAGCGCCGTTTTTCCAACACCGCCAATCCCCAGAATGCTTACCAGGCGGCAACTATCCTCTACCAACCAGGTGGCCAGTTTAGACTGCTCTTGCGCACGTCCATAAAATTTCTCTATATCTACGGATTCTCCCCAATTTTGCCTGGGGTCCGCCACCGTTGTTACAAATGTTTGATTTGTTACTGCCTGATGGGAGAGATTACATAATATGTTGCGGACATTACTCTTTGAGACCTTTTTTCCAAAAACCTTGGAGAGTAAGCGCCATAGCTGAGCACCAGCATCTTTAACATATCCATGCTCATAGCCAAGAGTTGTGGCAATTGTTACGTAGGAGTGTCCGTCCCATACTTTACGAAAGATATCTATTTGAGTTTTGCTTAAGTATTCTGTATCTAATCTGCGTTCGAGTAGAGCTAATGCTTCGTCAACGGTCATTGCACAGCGTTCAGTCAGAATAAGGACTTATATCAAATTCTGCACCCTGTTTTGTTTATACTACGAATTCTCTAGTAGCACGGCTTGTAACAACGAATTGTTTTGATATTTGTTAAAGGATGAGTCGGCAGCTAGAGTGCAAATATCTGCAAAATCTAGCTGCTACTTTAAAGGGCTGGACTGAAAGAAAAGCACTCACCGTCAAAGCCTATAGGACCACGAACCACAGACTTATCAGTTTGCGGTCTTCCTAATCAACCCTGACCCGTTTGGTTAGAATTGCCATTACCTCATTGGATCGACCGGTGGCCAAAGGACGGCTCCAATCATTGGGCTCTGCATAGTTGAGCTTAAACAATAAGGCGATGGTGTTTTGCACCGATGTCAGGCTACCTAACAACAGCACCCGCACATCCTCATACTCATGCTCTGGCAACGACCCACCGGCAGGCGGATCTGTAGGCGCACCTGCGCCCTGGTTAGTATTAACAAACATGGACTCTGATCTCCGATAAACAATGGGAAGGAAACCAGAGACCACAAAATAGCCACCCCGTGCATAGGTGCAATCCGGGGTGGCATCAGGTACATTAAACCTGCGCTCCCAGGCTGCAGTGACAGCTTGAGGGTGTATGTCATCGGTTAGGTGTGCCAGCACCTGCCGATGGCGCTAAATTATGGACTCTGTAGTAAAGGCTGTGAACAGCCTAAAGCTAAGATTAGCCATAACTCTTGACTGAGTCAAGGGGGAATTACTAATAATTGGAAATGGACGTACGCCGACTCGAACGGCGGACCTCATCGATGTCAACGATGCGCTCTAACCAACTGAGCTATACGTCCTTAGTGGGCTTTAAGCCTAACATGACTACGAAATCTAGAGCAACGGATTTTAGAAAAATTCCCGAAAGTACGGGCACTTCCTTGTGGATGCCCAAAGAGTAACAGCGATGATGTCCCTGATGATGCCTAAACAAGGGCCGAAGACCGAATAACGCCGTCAGCTAAATTCATCTAGGATAAATCAGGATGTAGAGGATAGCTGGTGTATGGAGTGGCGAGAGGTGGCGGGCAATTGGCTGTTGATACCGCCAAACCCGGTGGGGATTATTCATTTTTTGGGGGGGGCTTTTGTGGCGGCGGCCCCTAGTGTTACCTATGGTTGGCTGCTGGAGAGCTTCTATGGTCATGGCTATGCCATTGTGGCAACGCCGTTTATTAATACGTTTGACCATGGCGCGATCGCAACCGAAGTCCTCACCACCTTTGACCAGGCGATGATCTATCTGCGGCGTCAGGTGATTGGCGACCGCTATCTGCCGATCTATGGCATTGGCCACAGCATGGGGTGCAAAGTGCATCTGCTGATTGCCAGCCTTTATAAGGTGGACCGAGCTGGTAATGTTTTTATCTCTTTTAATAACTATCCCGCCCGCAGATCAATTCCGCTGCTGGAACAGTTTGTCCAGTTTGCGCCCGATTTCGCCCCAAATTTTGACATTGAGTTTACGCCTAGCCCCAGTCAGACCCTGAACCTGGTTCGCGATCGCTACACCGTGGGGCGCAACCTGCTGATTAAATTCCGCAAAGATACCATCGACCAAACCTACGACCTCAGCGATGTCCTCTATCAGCGGTTCCCCCGGATGACGGCTATTCAAATTCTCAAGGGCACCCACACTACACCCATCGCGCAGGATGTGCGATGGCAGTCGGGTACGTCCTTTACTCCTTTTGACGCCATCGGTCAGTTTGTCAAACAGGAGTTTTATCGCGACTTAGGTCAACTCAAAGAAACGGTTTTGCAGTGGTTAGGATAGTTAGTGCCGTTGTCTCTCAATAGTACGATTGAGGTAACCTCTACCCTAACCTCACCGTAACCCAGCCCATACCTGAATCATCGCTGTGAACAACAACCCCTTTCGGGGGGTGTGGGGGAGTCTAGGCCCCCACTCTAGGAGGGTTTCAGGGAGGAAAGCCCTGAGCAACCCTTCTCGCTATTTGTCAACATTCTTAAGTGGCTTTGAGTTATTGGCTAAGAGGCAAAACCGGCTGCGTGGGGTCCCCCCGAGTTCCCCACACCCCCATGGCTAGGGCGTTCCGCCGCCCTAGAACCCACGGAAAAATATGAGCCATATCCCCAAGGGCGTATTTGGGTGGTCGGTAAGGTGGTTTAGAATTTTGCGCGCTGCGACAAAATTCTAAAAGGAGCAGTGTTCTGCCTCCCTTGTAAAAAAATAGTCATCACTAGCCCACATAACCTACCGCTCAAAAATTCGGCCTATTCCATGGCGACGTCTCCCAGCATTTGCTGCTAGGGTGTATAAATTCTTGCTGTATTTAGCTCTGTACTATGCTGATCCGCTTGCTAACTGTCGGGACTGCTACGCTGCTACTCACCTTTCCAAGCCAGCCGGTCTCGGCTAACCCAGCGAGTGTGATCGCCCAGACTGAAGATGCAGGAGCTGCAGACCTTCTCGAAACTCAGGACGAAGCGGATAGCGCTGATGATGCCGCTGCTGAGGAGCCGCTGGATGCGGTGGATCAGATTATTCTCAACGGTCTCAGTCAGTATGAAAACCGTAACTTAGCCGAGGCTAAAACCACCCTAGAGCAGGCGCTTGAAGCCGCTCGCGCCAATGAAAACCAGGCTCAGGAGTCGTTTGCACTCACACTGCTGGGGCTGATCACGGTCAATCAAGGGGACTATGGGACGGCCTCTGACTATGCTCAGAAAGCGCTCCAGGCGTTGGAAGATGTGGAAGATCCGCAGTCTACGGTGATCGCGCTGAATGTTCTAGCGCTTTCTACCCAGGCCCAGGGTAATTTACCTGACGCGATTAACTATGGTCAGCAAGCCCTCAAGCTGGCTCAAGAAGTTGAATTTAATGCGGGTGGCTTAAACTCCCTCAGTATTCTGGCCACCAGCTATCGCACGGTGGGGCAATATTCCCTAGCGTTGGAGGCGGCTCAGCTGGCGATTCCCCTGGCACAGTCGGAGCGCAATGGTCAGGCGCTGCTGAGTGCCCTGAATGTGGCAAGTTCTTCGCTGCTGGCCTTAGAACAAAATGAAACCGCGCTGACAGCTGCGCAAGATGCTGTGGCCGTGGCCACAGAGTTGGACAATCAGCCGAGTCGGGCGCTGGCGCTGAGTAATTTGGGTGTAGCCCAGTATCGTCTGGGAAATTTGGACGAGGCGATTGAGACCCAAACTGAGGTGCTGGAACTGGCTCAGACGGTGGGACCACTGGATGTACAGTTTACGGCGCTCTATGTGTTGGCCCTGGCCCACTACGACCAGGGGGATGTGGATACGGCGGTTGAGTTTTATCAGCAGCATCTGGCCCTAAGCCGCGAGTCTAATGCGGTCGGGGCGGAGCTGCAGGCGCTACTGGGTCTAAGCTCGGCTTATTTGGATGATGGTCAGTACGAGAATGCGATCGCAGCGTTTGATGACCTCCTGGCCCTATCTACAGAGCGCAATCAGCCCGTCTTTCAAAGCCTGAGCCTGTCTGGGTTAGGCTTTGCCAATGTGCAGTTACAAGACTATCCCACCGCCCAGGGGCATCTTGAGCAGGCCCTGGTGATTGCCAAAGATTTGGGCGATCGCGATGCTGAATATGGTCTGCTGAGTTTGTTAGCCGAAGTGCATCAAGCTCAAAATAATACCGAGCAGGCCCAAGACTATGCCGCCCAAGCCGCCGCTTTGCAACCGGCTGAGGCAGAAACAGCCCCCGAAGAATAATCGCCAGCGTCGCTTTCAATCCAGTAGCTAGGCCCATGGAAATGTAACCGTCTTGCAAACAACGGTGGCTGAGCGAAATCGAAGCCAACAGCGGAGGGGCGATGAAGATTATCTTCATCGCCCCTCCGCCATAATGAAAGCCCTAGCCTGTAAGCGGCTCTGCCTAGAATAGTGCCAAGCCCTTAGTGGGCAAGCGGTTTAGAAATAGAGTGTTTTCTTATATGTCCTAACTCTACTCCAGCACTAGGCTACCCACCGTGCGTGAAATCACATATCTTTAAGTCCCAGGTCACACTGCTGGCGTAAACCCCAGTTAAATTACTGAAATTCTTGCTTCTTCACAGCTCATAAAGCTCCAACGGCAAGCCATCCGGATCTTGAAAAAACGTAAATCGCTTCCCTGTTAGCTCGTCTAACCGCACAGGTTCAACTGGGATATGGTGCTTTTGCAGATGTTCGATACAGGGCTCTAGCGCTTCGACCGCTAACGCCAAATGCCGTAAACCGCAGGCTTCTGGTCGAGTCGGTCGGGGTGGCGGTGTTGGAAAGGAAAATAGCTCAATTTGAGCCTCACCCAGCTGCAAATCGAGCTTATAAGACTCTCGCTGCTCACGCCAGGTTTCACAGATGATATGGGCACCGAGAAGATTGACATAAAAGTGTTTTGATCGTTCGTAGTCCGAGCAAATGATGGCGATGTGGTGAATCGCTTTAATATTCATCGATAGCTCTCAAGATATTTTTTGGACATTGCTGAGAAATGGGTATGACACCTCATGACATTCACAGGCCTCCCTTGCTAATCTTAAAGAAGGCTTATGAAATGCTTGGTGCATTTATCAAAAAACTAACTTGGCAAATTACCCCGGCTCACATGTGGCCGGGGTTTCACTTCTCGACGTTACTGTAAGAGGATGTGTTGCCTAAGCTGTTCAAGTTGGATGTTTGCAACCACAGCGTGGCATCGTTATCGATGGGGTGGGGCTGACCATCGGCGGTCGTAGCGCTAAATGTCCGCAGGTAGCGCTGTACCTGGGTGGGCAGCTCAGGAAAATCAAACAGGGCATCACCATCAGCAATACCGGCCCAAAAATCCTGTAGAACAGGGGCGTACTGTTCAGCTTCGGTGGACGATAGCTGCAGCGGCTGACCCATGAGCAGCTTGACCATAAATGGTAAGGAACGGTCTGCCATCCACTGTCGGGAGGTGGCTTGCAGCGTAGGCCAGTCGGGGACGGCTTTGATGCGGCGAGAGGTAATGTCTAAGCGATGGCCGCTATCGGCGGTCGTCAGCTCACAGATACGATAAGGGTGGGGATAGCTGACTAGGGACCCAGTGGTCACTTCATAGAGCTGGTGGGCCTGGGCCACATCCTGAATGTGCAAATGCCCCGTAAACATAATGGGCATCTGGGCTGCCTGCAACCGCTGGGTGAGGTCAGAGGCGTTTTTGACCATATAGCGCTGTCCCATAGCACTGCGGGACTGATGCGGCAAATGCTCCAGAGCATGGTGGTGGAGCATGACTAATGTGAGTTGATCGGTGGGCTGGGCCAGCTGCTCGTCTAGCCAAGCCAGCTGTTCTGGATCTAGCCAACCGGTGTAAAAGGGCTCTCCGTCAGGGTCAAAGCCGTTGGAGTTCAGGCCAATCAGATGCAGACCGTCCAGGATTTGATGGTGGTAGTAGGGACGGCTGGGCTCACTGTAGCCAAAGGCCTGGTATAGGTGGGTAAATTCGTCCAGGGAGACGGTGCGATCGCATCCCCCGTATCGCACCACATCATGATTCCCCGGCACTACATACACCGGAAACGGCAGCTGTTCAAGGCGACGGACTAACCATTCATGGTTCTCGCGCTCCCCATGCTGCACTAGGTCCCCCGGCAGCAGCAAAAAATCAATGTCCACCTGTTCTAGATGGTCCAAAATCTGCTCAAATGCTAGAATACTCACTTCGACTAAATGAAACCGATGGGGCGAATCCCACACGGTATGGGGCAGAGCGATGTGAAGATCGCTAACCACCGCAAAACGAGCCAAACGCGCCATAGGGGTTGATAAGGTAAATTAGCCTAGTCCATCATCGCCTTTTTTGACCATGTCCCGTGTGCGCCAGCACGTTAACCCGCTCAATAACCGTTACAGTACCCCCGTAACGCCGCCCCGCTGGGCTGACGTCTATGCCAATCCCCAGCAGCCGTTACACATTGATATTGGCAGTGCCAAGGGCTATTTCATTAGTGATATGGCCCAGCTTTGTCCAGACTGGAACTTTCTAGGCCTGGAAATTCGAGAGCCATTAGTGGAGCAGTGTCTGAGGGAGTGCGATCGCAATGGATTACGCAATCTGCACGCCCTATTTTGTAACGCCAACAATTCCCTGCGTCCCCTTTTAGCCAGCCTGCCCCAACCGCCCCAGCGGGTGAGCATTCAGTTTCCCGACCCCTGGTTCAAAAAACGACACCAAAAGCGTCGGGTGGTACAACCTCAGCTAGTCTCAGACCTGGCAGAGTTTATGCCAGAGGGAGCCTGGGTGTGGCTGCAGTCCGATGTAGAACTTGTCGCTGAGGACATGGTCAACGCCTTTGCCGACAATCCTCAGTTTCAGCGTGAGCTATCCGACCCGGTACCGCCCAGCACCAGCGGCCCATGGCTTACGGACAATCCTTTGCCCGCCATGACCGATCGCGAGCGGGTCACCCTGGACCAGGGCAAACCCGTATACCGAGCCCTATTTATTAAGGCGGCGGCACTTCCATCGCCATCGCCATCCCCTATTCCGAGAAGGTCACGTTGTACCGATGGCGGCCTTCTTGGTCAAACGAACCAATCCACATCTCATAGGTACCCTTTGAAAAGGAATCCTGAATCTGAGCATCGCGGCTACGACGGCTAGCATTGTCGTTACAGCGTACAGTACCGCTGTTCGGGCCTTGTATCAGCAGCGTTGTGTCCGCCCCACCGCTGTTAACCGCAATCGTTAGCTGAGCAAAATCCTGCTCTAGGGTAAAGGTATAGTCTGGGTCGCGATCGGCATAGCCCAAACAAAACTCGCCATTACTATCACGGCTGGCAATGTTGGCGAGGCCATAGGAGCCGACGGTTTCACCGCTGACCTGAGTTGATGTAAATCCGGTAGCCAGGGTCATATCACTAGCGGCTTGTGCAGCGGCGGCCATTGCTAGGGGCAAAGCGATACCGGTTAATTTGAAAACTGTTGATTTAAACATGGTCACACCTAAAGGATCACACACACGAGAGACGCCAAAGCATAGGCCTCATGTCACCAATATCCTGATGCACTCAGAGAGCTATGCACCCTATTAACTTAGGGCTATCGCATAGTTCTACAGTATCTACCTTTCTGGGGCTGGACATAGCAAAGATGACGCTTTTTAACACTGGTACAAATACACAAACATCAGGATAAAAAAACAAAAGTTTATGGAAAAAATTGATCCTGACTCGCTGCTTTATACCTAAGGCCAGAGGACTGAATAAAATCCATATTCCTCAATAGTCACTCACACGCTGTAACATCTCACTGTTGAGGAGATTTCTGGAGAGATTATTTGCAGAGCAAGCTTGCGTGATTCGATCTCAAGCTGAAGCAGTTGGTAAAAGAACATATGGCGTTGCTGATCCCCGGGATGATTTCATCTGAAGAGTGCTGATAAATTGCATCATTACCAGATCGGTCCATCCCCTAAATCAGCAACGGCGAACATATCACTGGGACTGTTGCTTAGCCCAGATATTTTTCATATGCTTTTTAACCGTATTCGCAGTAATATCTAACTCCGCTGCAATTTCTTTATAGGCGTAACCAACTTTGTACAATAGCCATACATCCGTCTCGCGGCAGGTCAAGTTATAGCGAGTGGCTTCCTCTAGAGCAATATCCTGTCGTTGTTGGTCGGCATCTTTAAGCATCAACAGCAAACACTTTGAATTTGCTGCCTTCACATGGGCCCAACGGGCCTGGATTTCAAAGCTTACTGATTGATCGGTCAAAATTTTGGTTTCTATCAGCCAGTCCTGTTTGGGAAATAAATGGCGAATTTCTTGAAGCGACTTAAAAATATAATTTATTTCTTCTGGAAGTACATTACTTTGGGAAAATGCCTGATCCATTTTTCGCAGAATTCTGCGCGCATGTTGATTCGCGTAGACCAAATGATCAATATCACGCAATATCAAAATTCCCTGGATTGAGTTTTCTAGAATACTCCAAAGAAAATCAGGGTCATTGCGGCTTTTTAGAGAACTCTCTGGAAGAATAGTCTTCCGATTGGCAAAGTCTTCCATGACAGGTATAAAAATATTTTACAGGGATATTGAATTAGCTGAAGCACAATTAAATTCGCTACCGATAAAAAGATATTATTTAGATGCACCGTGGCATGGCTAAAGCACAATAAGCTGCGTGATGCTTAGCCCTAATTTATTTATTCAACTTGCCAATCCTTTAATCTGGAAGCCTTGATTTTAAATGTTAACTAAGTTTACTTGGATAATGGCTAGATGTTCATGACTTACGGATACTGTGCAGCTAAGCTGTGGGCCGGTCTAACCTGAATGGATTTGTACTACAAAATCTTCTAAAACACCGCATAGCAAAGCAGGCTGCTCCAGGGCACCGATGCGAACCAGGGCACCGATGCGATAAACAGCCGCTGCAGTAAGTCCGGTTTTAGAAGGGGCATCTAAATGCAGGGCCGCTGTATAACTCATAGAGTCAATCACTGTTTCTAGGGTGGCCACCCCCAGATCTAGGGTGGACCCCGCTTGCAAGGGCCTGGCGTAAAAGTCCACTTGAATGATGGGGGTTAGGGCCAGCAATGCGATCGCATTATTACCCTGAAACCCCAATGACACTTGCACTGAAAAAGGATCGTCATGACGCAAAATCGTATCCGTGCTTGGCTGCTCCGAGCAGGCTGTAACAATGGTTAAATCATAGATTTGGCAATGAATCGGGATACTGTGAACGCTAACACTACTCATAGACCTCAGGGAGCAAACAATATAGTTTCAAGTAAACACAGGAATACAGGGAATCGGCGTTGATTTAAGGACATCGTTAGAGAAACTCAATCGCTGGGCGTCATCCTAAATTTTAAAAAATGTTAACCGTATCTTTACTGATCCACCCCAATTTTTACTCAAAAAGTACCCTGGCTGGGTACCTAATTCTCCCCAATAATTGTCTATTAAGATGTTATTTCACTTAATAAAACATCTTAATAGAATACCTGGCTGCGATCAGGCTGGCCAGTGAATCAGCACAGGTAGCGCTTTTAAAGGGGAAATATCAGGCAAGACTCTATATTTAGCGTCATCATTTATGCAATCAATCTACCTGATCAGGGTATCCCCTCGGGAGAATTTTCAAACTCAGATGAATTCGGCATCATAGCGTCAGATAGCAAGCAAGAGAATCCAAGCTCAATAAACAACACCTGTGAACAACTTCACATTGTTGAATTCTCATGGCCTCTGCTATCCCAAAGCGTAACTACTCTGTATTCAAGAGGAAACAACCTATGACTATCACCATCCCTAAGGGCGCTCCCTTTGGCCAGTCTCCTAATGCTCCTAGACCAAAACGTGAACAACCTGGCACTGAGTACGGAGCTTCTGAAACATACTCCAGAAATATTCTAGGCCCGGTCGAATTTGAAATGTGCGAGCTGCATGTTGTTGCATCAGTTGCTGATCCGGCTCTGCCTGAGCAGGTGGCACCGGCCAACAAGGCTCAAATTGTTGAAAAGGACGAGTACTTTAAACTAAGAGTCAAGGTTGTCTTCAACCATACCCCCCTAACCAAACTTCTTCTATGTTTGGGCATTGATGTCAAAATCAACTTCTGCATCGAAGGCTGTGGTGGAAAAGCAACTGAGGTCGATGTCTCCACCAAGATCAAAACTGAGAAAGATAAGTATCAGTATGATATTGAATGGGCAGGTACCCCTAACGGTGCTGGCATGACTCCTGGCTTCTACGTTGTAGCCGCTGTCGCCAATATCGAAATGTCCGAGCACCCCTGTGCACCATGCCTCTTAGGGGCAGGCTATGTTGCCGGTGTCTTGATGCAAGTCTACGACGCCTAAGCAGAGTCAAAGCTGGCAGCCTCACTAATTATTATAAACGTGGAGAGAGTTTTTTCTGGGGCTATAGAGTTAGTCGAGGCTGTCCAGCCAGTACAAACGGCATAGACAGTGACAGAGCATCATTATTAGGCTTAATGTACCATGATGAAACATGCTGGTGCATTGACCTGAGCAGTAGCGAGGAAACACCAATGGCGGATTCAGCCACTCATAAAAGCAACGGCTCCGACCATCGTTCGGGACAAGAATCTTTAACCCAGATTGAGGGCATTGGCAAAGTCAAAAAACAATGGCTTGAATCTATTGGCATCACAACTCTAAAAGAGCTGGCCAGGGCAGTAGCTGTCGAGATTGAGGAGCAGCTCAGTATGGCAGGGCATACGGTCCACCTCAGCGAAATTGAGAAATGGATGACTCAGGCGCAATTATTAGTGGCGGAGACGGCCCCTCCAGCGACTCACGATCTGGCCGCAGCGGCCGAGGATACTACAGCTATCTCCGCTGACACTAGTATGGCTGAACCTACTGCTCAGATAATAGAAAACTGGCAAACATTTGCAGCTTTTACGGTTGAGTTTCAGGCTAACCAGGATACAGACCCTGTTCATTACCGAACTCTAGTCCGCCACTTGGCAACAGATCAAGAAGAAACCTGGTCGGGAATTGAGGAAGAGCATTTACAGTCATGGTTGCGATCGCAAGTCGCTGAAGTACTTCCATCTGAACCTGCAGCCCTATCGGAACCTCCTATAAATATCAGCACACGACTAACCGCTCACATCGAAAATTTATTTATTCTGCAACCACCTTCTACAGCCACAGCTATGGGCCTATATAAGCCCAACATGATGTTCCCAAGCCCGATAAAAGCTAACTTTCCATTTTCGTTGGTCGTCCAATTTAGTATCCTAGAGCAAGAGATTTTGGCAAAAATGCAGCAAGCTCCATCCTGTCGATTGGAGAGCTATGTGCGCAACTTAAAGCAAGGAGAAAGCCTCTCCCTAGGCAAACTAAAATCCATCAACCTACCCCCTCAACAAAATTCTCATACGGCTTATCTACCAACCACCAGTTTGCAAAAGGGGATTTACCGTCTGCAAGTTTTATTAATCCTTGACAGTGCCCAGGCATTACCGACTTTGATCGAAGTTCCTGTATTACAAGTCACCTAAATTACCTTTAAAAAATGACTACCTTTAATTGGTCAGAGTTCCTAACACAGTGGAGCCAGGACATACTAGAGAGTACTCAAGATAAGTCTCCAGGAGAACAAGAGCCGCAGCAGGCACCCTGGTTAGGTTACGCTGGTGCAACCGAAGAACAGATTTCGGCAGCTGAAGCGCGTCTAGGCATGACTCTGCCCCCCTCCTATCGAGCATTTCTCAAAACCAGTAACGGTTGGCAAGAAACCACTCCGTTTATTAAGCATCTCTGGTCCGTCGATAAAATCACCCGGTTTGCTGCCAATCATCCAGCCTGGCTCCGTCAATGGATTAAACGCTATTACGACAACTCATCGTCAGATACCAACGGCGCATCCAGTCCATCCACCCTATCCGATGAAGACTATTTCGTTTACGGAGATGACCAAGATTGTCGCCACATTAGGATGAACTATCTGGAAACAGCCCTAGAAATCAGCGAAGTGAACGACAACGCTATATATCTGCTGAACCCTGATGTGACCACAGAAGACGGTGAATGGGAAGCATGGTTCTTAGCAGATTGGTTACCTGGAGCCGATCGATATCCTTCATTCCGCGAACTGATGCAAGCAGAGTACCTGAACTCTCAAGAGATGCGCACGTCGCTCCCCGAGATAGAACCCAATAGTCCTAACGCGAGTAATGCTATCAACACTCGTACTCCTGGCAGCACAGCTTCCAACCCAAACTCAAAGACCACAGACTGGTCAGGATTAGCCATTGATAATGTGGCGCAGTGGCTGATCCAAACAACATTCCCCGTGGCCAGCAACCATAGTGATAGCGTATCTCCACAGCCCCAGAGCAACCAAATTACGGAAAATGTGGCATCAAGGCCGATCTCAGGAGTTCCAGCCATAAGCCACAGTCAGCAATGGTCAGGCATCGAAGTCAATAAAGTGTGTCATTGGATGATTGAACAGGTCGCTCAGACGGCCTTTTTTTAGAAAAAATTGTTGCTTTTATGCTTTATTTTATCCATTATCCATCCAGCAGTTTTCAAGATAAATTACTCTTCTCTAGTCTGCGAAACCAAAATAAGGGATTTGCAGCTAAATAATGTACCCGATCAATCCGGTTTCGACTTCGCTCAACCTGCTAGCTTCGAGAGTTGAGCGGAGTCGAAACTCGATCTACGGGTATTTCATTTTCGAGTCAGTCCCTAAACGTCCCTAAAAACAGCAGATATTATGGCAGTATCCCCTATCAGCACCAGTCTTCGGGTGGTAAGCAGCCAGGCCTCCAAGCAGGGTACTCTACAAAAATCAGTAACACAATTTGCTGTGGACCTGATCCAGGAATTTATTAATGGCATCCTAGTCTTTACGGATCAGCAACAGTTGATTTACGTCAGTGACAGTGCCCATAAAGTTTTAAATCGGCTGCAGCCCGATAGCCCTTCCAGAAATCAGATTCCAGAAGAGATTTTGCATATTTGTCAATCTGTCATTCAAAGTCGACATCGTTTTCCCAGACAAAGCTGGTTGACTGAATTTGATATCTTGACCCAGGATGCCACTATTCTACGTATTCATTCTCAATGGCTCAAACTGGAACAACTGGACAATCCATGTCTTGTGCTCATGATTGAAGATCGTCAGCAAGCCATTAAAAATATTCTGCTTGAAGAAGCTAACCAGTATGACCTTACACCTCGGGAAAAAGAGGTGTGGCTATTACATCGCAATGACTTGACCTATAAGCAAATTGCTGTGGAGTTAGGAATTACTCCAAATACGGTCAAAAAACATATGAAAAGCATCCATGCAAAACAAAAGCAATCAACGTATTTTTGTGATCCAGAGGATTCAATTACTCAGCTTAACTAGCAGTGGCATAGATTGGGCGACGACAGCACTCAGTTGAATTGGCAGAAAAGTGCAATGGGGCTGTCAGGAATTAGCGTTAAGCTTGGGCACAACCTGAAAACCATAGGCCTGTGTGTACATCACTATGTATATGTGGGTCTAGACGGTGAGCTGTCATCGCTAACGTACGGACCCGTTTGCTGTGAATACTGTATTAATCGAGGTAGCTGTGATAACGACGCTTGCGGGTACAACCGCGCTATATTCTGCTGTGCGACGGCGGCGACGACGGGCTTGGCAATGGTGGCATCAACGACAAACAGCTCAACTGCATAAACAAGCTGAATCGATCCGGGATGATTTGCTCCAGCAAACATTTGCCTTTCGCCGTTATTTAGAAAGTACTCTGGCGACTCATGCCGATACGGACCAGGCTGAGCAATGGTTAGAACGCTTTCAGTCGTTTTATCAATCGTTAGAACAGCTGAGCGATCGGCTATCGCCTCCATTTATCGATGATAGTCTCCCCCTGGCCCTACAGTTTATGGTGCAAACTTGGCAGCATTCCCATCCTGGTCTGACCGTCAAGCTAGATGTTCCGTCAGACTGGCCCGGACAGTCTGTTAATAACAATCCTATTATTCTTTCGGTGATTACAGGCGTCATTGAATTACTGACTCCTGTAGATGACTATCAATTACAAATAATCCTAGAACGTCAAGATAATCTGTGTACGCTTACGTTTAAGCAGGAAAATTACCAGGCTACGGGTCAAAAAATATGTGCGAGTACACCTGAGATAACGCACTTGAAAGAAATCTTTTGTGGTTTAACGGCGGGTCGATTAGACATTGTTACTACTGAAACTGGGCTGAGCGGCCAACTATGCTGGCAAGATTCTTAAAGACTGCCTTGGAACTGACTCAATTTGGTTCAAACTATTGATAGCCCTAAGGAGATGACTGGAACCATGGTGCAAGCATCTACGAAGACCTTTGTTGTTGTGGATGACCACGACTCAGTATTGGAGGGAACCTGCCAGGTGCTGCAGGCGCAATATCCCGATGCTAAGATCTCGACCGCTAGCAAGGCCGATGATGTGGAAGCTTTAATCCGAGATACTCAGCCGGATTTGGTGGTGATGGATCTATCCATTCCTGAAAAGGAGGGGGATAAGTCGCAAACGGAAACGGGATTGAATCTTTTGCGATCGCTACTCCAAAACTACCCCACCCTCCACATCGTTGTCCAAAGTGCCCATGTAAAAACCCTAGTCCGGCTAAAGTCTTTGATTGACAAACATCAGGCCGGGTTCACCATCGCTGACAAAAGCCTATCCAGTTCTGAAATGCTGATCAAAGTAGACTGGGCGCTCAACGGGTTACTCTATACGCCTCCTGAAATGCGGCTGGGTTTGGAGGTTAAACCGGAATGGTTAAAAATGTTACAGCTGGCGTTTACTGACGGCCTGACCGATAAAGCAATTGCCCAGCAAATGAATGTGGCAGAACGCACGGTGCGTCACTACTGGACGCGAGTACAGGATGCCCTGGGTGTGTATCCTGATACAGGTATCAATATCCGCGTTCAAACCTACAACAAGGCCCGACAGATGGGGCTGTTAGATTAGTTTTTTGCCCCATGAAATTCTCTTGGCCTGCTCACTGGCGGTTGAGCCTTTTACCAGGACTCTCCATCACCGGGTTGATCATTCTAATTCGTCTGTTAGGCTGGCTGCAGCCCCTGGAGTGGCAGGCTCTGGACCTGAGTTTGAGAGTACGTCCCGCTGAGGTAAAAGACTCCCGCATTACCTTGGTGACCATTACTGAGGAGGATATTCAAACCGCCCTTGACTATCCCATTTCCGATCAGGCCCTGGCTGAGTTAATAGACACCATCCAGTCTTATAGTCCTCGGGTTGTCGGTCTGGATATCTTTCGAGATAAGCCCGTGGGTGAGGGGTATCGAACATTAGTTCAGACGCTAAAATCGTTTGATAACATTATCGGCATTTACCGAATTGATGCATCGAGTCTGGTGCCACCGCCGCCAGCACTGCCGGAAGAACAACTTGGTTTTGCAGACGCGATTGTAGACCGAGATGGTTTTTTGAGGCGCAGCTTACTCGGGGCCACGGACCAGCAAGGGACATATCGCTTTTCATTAACGATTCAGCTGGTGGCGCGCTATCTGGCCGATGATGGTTTGATTTTAGAAAACGGCATTCGCGATCCTGACACCATGCGGTTTGGCGCGACAGAAATTCCCCGCTTTCGGTCCAATACTGGGGGCTATGTGCGCTCTGACCAGGGGGGCAATCGCACCTTGATTAATTTTCGAGCCGGGTCTGACCCGTTTGAAAAAGTTACCTACAATGCTCTGATGTCGGGGCAAGTTGCTCCAGAATTACTGCGCGATCGCATCGTCATTCTGGGTTATAGCGCCGCTAGCGTTAAGGACTTTGTTAGCTCCGGTGCGATCGCAGGTGTGAATCCTAGTTTGGTGCCCGGCATGGATGCCCAGGCCCACGCGGTTAGCCAAATTATCAGCGCTGTCTATGACAGGCGTTCCTTTTTAAGGAGTCTGCCGGACGGTGTAGAGTATTTGCTAATTGTGGCCAGTGGTGTCATCGGTATGACCCTGGCCCAATGGCGACGTCAGCCTGTAGTACATTTTCTCGTCATTGTGGGTATCGGCAGTGCTTGTGTACTCATTAGCTACGGCTTGTTACTCACTAGCTGGTGGCTGCCGCTGGTGCCTACGGTGGCTGTGTTTTTACTCAATGCGGCGGTGCTTTATCCGTTTTATCAGGCCCAGGCTCAGCTGCGATCGCAGTTAGACGATCGGCAAAAGCTGATCGATCAAACCTACAACACCATCCATAACGGCCCCCTGCAAACACTGGCTCAAATGATTAGCACTTGGCCAGTGGGGCAGCCAGCCCCGGCCTCTATGCGTGTAGACTTGCAGAACCTCAATCAAGAACTCCGCGACCTCTATGATGCCATCCGTCAGGAAAGTCTGTTACCCACGGGCCAGCTGGTATTGACCGGACAGCAGGCTCTGGATTTACAGATGCCCTTGGACGAGCTGCTGCGGGAGGCTTATCACATTACCCTGGAACGTCACCGAGACTTTTTTGAACCCATTATCAGGATAGTTGCCTTTGAACCCATGGATGATACCCAGCTGAGTGTGGATCAAAAGCGAGATTTAGGACGTTTTTTAGAAGAAGCCCTGCTGAATATTCAAAAATATGCCAAAGGCACCACTCGGCTGACGATAGACTGCCGACAGAAGGATAGCAACAACATTATTCAGATCATTGACAATGGTGAGGGGATTAAACCAGCTCAGACCATAGCCTCTGGGGGGTATGGCACCCGACAGGCCCAGCGGCTGGCCCGTAGTCTCCATGGAACATTTAGTCGTACAGAGGTTACCCCCAAAGGTGTTTGCTGTGAGCTACGCTGGCCAATTCGACAAGTTTGGTTAAAACGCTGGCTTTGAGGTGATTAAATCAACGCCAGAGAGCCGTTACAACTCAAGCAAAAATTCCGTCCGCGAATGAATATAACGTAGGTTTTAAGCCTACATTCAAACAAGATTAATCCTGAACTCAGATTTTTATGGATTACTAAGAGTGTACCTGAGGCTCTGCCTTAGCTCGTTTGAGTCATTTAGTGACTTACGGTGGCTGCGTTCATAACATTTTACCTGTGGGAGATTCACTAGACTATGGCACTTCTTTCTAAACTTACTTCACGATGTCTTAAGGCTGCTGGTATCGGGTTCGCCAGTTTGTTTATTGCATTACCCATAACCGCCCAAAGTGCTGATGCTCAAAGCATTGCTGAGATTGCTAGTTCAAACGATTCCTTCGATGTTCTAACATCTCTCTTAGAAGAGGCAGGTTGGGTTGAAGCATTTGATGGCTCCAATGGGAAGGAATTTACTGTCTTTGCTCCGACAGATGAGGCTTTTAGCCGTTTACCTGCGGAAACACTGGAAAGTCTTTATGAACCTGAAAACAGGGAAACGCTATATGACGTTCTTGCTTACCATGTTATCGGTGGTAGCGTAACCTCCGATCAGCTTTCTTCTGGAGTGGTGGATAGTAAAGCGGGTGGGCTACCGTTACAAGTGGAGGTGGGTGAACAAATAATGATTAATGATGCCACTGTTAGTACAGCGGATATCACGGCTACTAATGGTGTTATCCATGTGATTGATATGGTATTGATTCCACAACGATAGGTTTAATCCTAATCTCACCACATCTTGTAAGGGCTGCGTCTTGTGCCAGCCTTTACAAGATGCAGGTACATGAGTTAAGCGAGCGGTAGTCCTGTGATGATAATCAGTCCAATTAGTAAGGCAAACCAACTGCCAGCATCACCGGCGGAAGTCAACGATAAAATGAAGCCAGCAACTATCAAACCGACCGGTGCATGCGATGGTTAGCTGACTGATTGGGCTCATATTGCAAGAGTAGAGCTTAAACGAGTGTCAGTAAGGCTGTGATGGCTTTACCTGGTCTTTTTTTCAGCAAGCCCTAAGTAGATAAGGGATGAGGATTTAATAACTTCCATGATTTTGCTTGAGGTAAAGCAGGATAACCTTTCCCCTCCTGGGAGGGGAGAAATTGGCACATTATTAATTCCCGATCCCTAAAACGTTGAGGCATCTACGACTCTGCAAGTACGCGCCGGTCGGCGGCCCGCGCGTCATCAAGATGAACAACTATAATACGACACGCCACCAACGTCAGAAAACGCGCTAGGTCTTAGACGATAGTATTTATCTTCTACGTCTTGTGATTGTTCATCATAGGGATGGCTAAATACTGCTTGTAACTCTCTAACTAACGTATAGTCACCCTGCATGGCTTGTTGATAGGCAGGGACAATCAACCACTCTCGCCATGTGTATTTTGGATTAATCTGTTTCATAGTTGTTGATATCTCAGCCAAATTACCGTCGTTAATGAGGCCGCGCCAGCTTTTTAGCCAAGTTTGCCATTGTTCATCGAGTTGTTGTGACGTTTTACCATAGAAGCTCTTTTTTAAGGCTGAGACATCGTCTGGTATGTGGGATAACTCGCGGAAGAAAATGGTGTAATCCACATCTGAGTGGGTCATTAACTGCATTAATTTCTTAAATATCTGTGGGTTAAATTCAGTTAAGCCAAGTTTGGCTGCCCACATTTTTTGGATTTGTTGTTGCATGGCTTCTGCAAAGCCACGGCCTACTTGGTCAAACTGCTCTAAAGCGTCAGCATCTTCGACAAGTAATGGTCTCACAGTTTTCCAAAACATATAATAATTCGCGTCTGCTGCCCTTGGCTGATTGATGAATGCAAAGTGTTCGCCGCCGCCAGTCCACGGTTGAAACCAAGGGTCAAAAATTTCACAAAACCCAAAGGGTCCATAGTCGAGGGTAAAGCCACCAGCGGCGCAGTTGTCACTGTTAAAGTTACCCTGACAATAACCAACACGTAGCCAATTGGCCACTAGTGACGTAAGACGCTGGCGAAATAGCTTAGCCAACTCAACCAATTGATCGGCAAAACCAAGGTTTTGATTAATGTCGCTTTTGTATTCTCGCTCAATTAAATGGGACACGATCATGCGCAGCTCTTCTGATGCTTTGGGATGGGCATTGTTGCGATCGCGGCGGGCGAATAGCTCCAATTGACCAACGCGCAAAAAGGATGGGGCAACGCGAGTGGAAATGGCCACAGGATTGTCCACCAAAACATCGGGGTCAATAGAGCAGGAGTCTTGAGAATACCAAGGCCGGGTAACGGTCTCAGATTTAGAAACATACAGTGTTAAAGAGCGCGATGTTGGCACCCCTAAAGCGTGCATATAGTCTTGCGCTAGAAACTCACGCACACTTGAACGGAGTACTGCGCGCCCCTCGGCACCACGGCAATAGGGCGTTGGGCCACCCCCTTTCAATTGCATTTCCCTGCGCTGGCCATTGATTATTCCTTCAAATATAGATATCGCCCGACCATCGCCATAACCATTCCCCGTACCGAATGGACAATTGTGGGTATATTCGGTGCCATAAATCGACAGTGCATAACCCGTCGCCCAGCCAACCTGACGCATAGGCTCATGCGTAGCAGAGATATCACCAGAAAATACCTGGCGAAATTTTTCGTCAAGCGCCAGATTATCGCTCAACCCAAGTTCCTTAAAAAAGGCGCTGCTATGGGCTACGTATTCTGGTTCTGGAAGCGGCGTGGGTGTCACAGGTACGAAATGACCCGAAAAAACCTGGCGGGCACGGTGATCATCACCATCGACCGTGGCATCAGGATCGGCATTTAAGGTATCCATCAGAGAATAATTCGCCAATCGCACAAACTGATCGAATGTGGTTATGCAGGGCTCAGCAGATGCCTCTGGTGAGGGCTTAGATGGATATGGCATGTTGCTGGCGAGGGAAAGATTTATGGTTAATTGAGGATCATGTAGAGGCTAGCATATTCAATGTGGAGCTTTCTAGACTGACCTGTTAGTAGGCTGCAGAAAGGCTTACTGGCTCAGCAGTTATCGACAAATAGATGATGCCAGTGTGCCTACAATGATGCAGACCTATTACAGTTTAGCTTCCTCAATCAGCTGTGCTACTGCTTCCAAGGCACCAAATAGTCTGGCTAAATTATCAATTGTGTAGTTACCGGTGCTTCTGGTGAATATGTCTAGCACCAATTGACCAAACTGCCAAAGGTTACCATCGG
This sequence comes from Leptolyngbya cf. ectocarpi LEGE 11479, assembly GCF_015207065.1. Lineage (GTDB taxonomy): Bacteria > Cyanobacteriota > Cyanobacteriia > Phormidesmidales > Phormidesmidaceae > Leptothoe > Leptothoe ectocarpi. Next base: position 24,787 of record NZ_JADEXP010000027.1, read on the forward strand.
TGACGATGCCATAGACTGGAAATTTGGCATCCTCGTTTATTTTTTGGGAGGCTACTAACTCGGCTAAACATTGTCCCCATCCATGTTCAAAGTCATTTTTCTTGGCTTCTACGACGACGACAATCGGCGTTTCTAGGACTGTTTTTCCGAGGTTTGAGCGCTTTGAAAAGATGTAATCTGGCGTCCCTGAAAGTGTGGAATCATAGGAGATACTCTTTTGAATCCAGAAAGAATAGTCTTGAGCATGTTTTTTATACAGCTCACGCAGTAACGGAGATATAATCAGCTCACTGCGCGATGCCTCCGATGTGAAAATGTCAATATTCTCTTTGCTAAATCGAAAATCGCTTAGAAAAGCTTCAGAGGGTGATATCTCCGTCACCGTAAGAAAGTCACGCTCATCATATTTGATGTCATACTTCTTCTGCACATCTGCAACAGTTTTGAAATCACTAAATGACATTTTTAGAGTTACCTATTCAAAGTCTTTGTCTAAATAAACGTGAAATACCACTCATAGATCCCGCACTCGTGGATCAATCAACTGATCAGGAATACAATTTTGCTCAATGCATTCATTGATTTCTGCTTGATGATCCAGATAATAGCTAAGTGCATCAAAAACCTGGGATAAACCGAGGTGTGGCGCAGTCTTTGGGGGATTTCCTTGGGTGAAACTCCAATACGCCACATTTCTACAATTGCTCTAACAGGCGTACGAGTTCCCTTAATGATCGGCTCATTGCTCCGTATTTCGTCATTTCTGACAATATGGCAGTGCTCTATCGTTTGTACCATACTGATGTTCCAGAGGGATTACTATATAGAACCAATCCCATTTTAGCTTGAAAATAAATTTCCGAGCCTGTTTAATCTATTAGGGCAGAAGCGTTAGAGAACCATCAGAAACACGGAATAAATTCATATGTTCAACATTATTTATTAGCTCTTATTAACTCTCACCCAGCCCAGCGGCATTCCTAGTACTTCTCAAAATTTGCAGCGGCATAGCCCTCCTCCCATTCGCATTTGGGGCATAATTCAAAATCCTCAAATGCGATATCTGAATGTAGGTAATCAGCGCCGCACTGCCTACATTGGAGAACCTCTTCACGGTGCCCACAAAGCAAACAAGTCTCGGCTTCAAGGTCGAACGTATTGTTACTACAAATCGGGCAATCCTGAGTTGGCACTCTAGAATCTAATAGTTGATTAAGTACAGAACGACGCTGAGATTCAAAGAACTCTGCGAACTCGTTAAGCTTGGCCCAATGTGGGTCATCAATTCTTCGGCTGGCCCAGCCTAGCTCTAATTCATCGGATGCGAACTTAAAAATGAATACCAGTACATTACCAATAACTATGCGTGATTCTGCCTCACTGATTTGGAACTCATAATGTTCTATCTCATTACGCTTTTCGCGAATGGTCTCTAAAGCCGATTGGTCTTCCTTATCAAAATTAATGCCGCCAATCTTCTCTAAGCGCTGCAGTGCCTGTGCAGCCCCAACTGTATGTGCGGACTTTGAGGGAAATTGGTCAACCTTTGAAAAGACAAATGCCGGATGTATTCTTCTGAGTCGTTCCTTGAATAGGAGTTCAGCAACATGAGATAAATCAAGGATGACTCGTTTGTGGTCACTCAATTTGAGAGCCCCTGAATCAGTAGCCAGGTGTGCTATGGCATGTTCAAGACTATCTAGTGCATTCTCAATCAAGTTGAAGTTTTGCATGTGTTTTGCTTAAACTTGGTTGTCCATCAACTCTTATTAGATTGACAGTTTCAGTCTATCTGCCTGAAACAAATTGGATGTATTGATTCTTCGCAGCATATCTCGACAAGTTGGGCAGATATACTGCAGTTTGTCTATATAGTATGCTTATATTAGGTGAGTATATTGCGTTTTTCAGTATAGATGCAGAATCTCTCAGTAATTTTTTCTGGTAACAGGTCAAAATAAGCACATTGGTTGAGTGCCCATCATTTATGAGTACTCAACTGCGAAAGCTACTGGACCCAGTCAGAGACCAGATTCACTTATAACCATTACTCCGATCGCGCTGATTCACTGCCGATGCCAACGGACGGCTCCATTTGGTTGATCAACCACCGTACCCCCCCCTGCCGCTAGCTGATCGCGAATATCATCTGCTGTTATAAAGTCTCGCTGATGTCGGGCCGTTTGGCGCTGGTGAATTAGATCTGCGATCGCACCCTCATCCAATTCACCGCTGCGACATCAGTATCACTGTCGGCTTTGGCCTCTAATCCCAATACCTGGGCCAGATACGACAACGTTTGCCACTGCTGCCAGAGCAGCTCAAGGCTGGATTGGGTCTGCCCTTCATGCACCAGACGGTTCCCCTCTCGCTGCAGTCCTTTGGCCAGCTCAAACAGTACAGCCAGAGCACCCGATGTATTCAGATCATCGTCCATAGCAGTTCGAAACCGTTCGACCCACGGTTCTATAGATGGCAACTATGGTTCTCCATGCATACGTTAGCCATGGCAAGCACTCTTACAGCAATACCACGCATGAATTAATCCAACTTGATAAAAATGATTAGGCTCTTCGAATCCAGCACCTTGAATCAGCCTAGCAATATCATATTCAGGTATAACGGCAACACTCTTACCATAGGCATCTCTCATTCCATCTAGACTTTCAGGAGAAATGCCACCTTCTTTCATCATCTCTAGCCAAGTTTGAAGTAAGCTTTGATAGCTAGAAGAGCTTAGATCTGCAGAAAGATCCGAACTAACCAGAATTCCTCCGGGTTTTAAGTAATTGGCAATAGACTTAAAAAAGTTCAATCTCGACTCTTCTTCTAAAATGAACTGAGAAACTAAGAGGGAAGTTGCTGCATCAAATAGATTAGATGAGGAAAGTGTTTCAAGGTAACCAGAATGAAAGCTGCAGCGCCTTTCTAAGTCGAGCGATCTTAATCGTTTGCGACACACGTTCAGCATACTAGTGGAGGGTTCGACCGCTGTAAAGTGCCACGTTGGGAACCTTTGTGCCAAGTAGATTATTTCTGCCCCAGTACCCGCTCCAACACAAAGAATATTTGCGTCAGCTTGCAAGCTAGAAAGCACACCGCCCATGAGTAAGTGCAGTGAATCGTTTATGGCACCCAAGTTTGCCCATTGAGCATCATAGGATTCGGCCATGTTATTAAAGGTGGCTTTAACTTTATCTCTCTGCATAAATTCTCTAGCTTTAAAAAAATAAACTGACCTACTTAAACCCTCTCCCTTTGGTCGTTTCAGTCCATACACACAGTTCTCCACCACTGCCGCCAGCAGCTAACATTGTGCCCTGCCCTGCCCAGGCCAAACACGAAAAACCAGCGGACCCCTTCAACGTTTGCGCAATCTGACTAGACTTTTGCCATAAATACAAACAACCATCTTCAGCCGCAGAGGCCAGTAATAGAGTCTCGGGCCGAAACGAAATTGCCTGCACCATCCCCTCATGGTCTTCCAACACCTGAGGATTCCAGCCTGCTGATTCATCAGCCGCCTTGGTCCACACAACCACCCCTTCACCACTGATCGATGCCAGCAACGGCGCATCTCGTACCGTCGGTTTTGACCAGGCTAACTGCCGCACCTTGCCCGGAAACCCCTGCATCCGCCAGGGAGCAGGATGATCCTTTGCCCACACCAAAACTGAGCGATCATTGTTCCCTGATGCCAGGTAATTACCATCCGGTGACCAGGCAACTGCCACACTCGCCCCACCTACTTCCCTCACCACTGGGGCCTCATTCCAGTCCTGGGATTTCCAGGTTTTAATACTTTGGTTACCCCCTAGCGATAGTCTTGTTCCCTGGGGATTCCAGGCGAGATCTAATACGGAGGAGTCTTCAAAATTTAAGGTGGTGACAACGGTTTGCTCAACGGCGTGCCACACCTGCACATAGCGGCCAAAACTAAAGGTCAGTGCCGGAGAACTCGGGTGCCACTGCAGCCGATCAATCCAGGTACGCTCATGCTCTAAGGTTGTTAGCAGTGTGGGCTCATCACCATTAAGCTGCCAGATCCAGACTGTGCCTGCCTGACCGCCAGCTGCGAGAAATTTGCCATCGGCGGAAATGGCTAGGGCATCTACAGATTCTCCCTGGGGGCTTTGTAGGCAGGTGGATTTATCCGTTGCAGGTGTGTAGAGGACTACCTCGCCTGCGCCAGAGCTGGCGGCGATTTGGGTGCCAGCGGGGGACCAGGCAATGGCGGTGACATAGTCGGAAAGATGGGTGTTCCAGAGCTGCTGGAGTACGGTTTTTTTATGTTTTTTTGTTCTCAGCATGGGTTTGGGCATTACTGGCTAGAAAGGCTATTGGGGAAACGTAGCGTAAGATGGTGGTGGGGAGCTTGAAGATGTTGCTTGGGGTCCCTCCGAGTTCCCCAAACCCCCATGGGCAGGGCCGGAACGCCGCCCTACAACCCACCGTAATAGGTTATCCCTAATAGCGTTAGTCTGGGGTTACGGCGGGGTCGATTATCTATGTTCTGGATCGATTTCTGCGAGAAATTTAGTGTATAAAATTCGGATCATGAAGTTGTTTTTTAATGAATTTTTACTCAACAGTCTCGAAAGTGCTCTGCTAGATTTAGCTGCTCCAGGTTACGACCGATAAATACTAGTTCGTTTTTACGGGATTCGTCTGGTTTCCAGGGGCGATCTTGGCGACCGTCGAACAACATGTGTATCCCTTGAAAGACAAATCGGTTGTCTTTTCCGGCCATGTTGAGAATGCCTTTCATGCGAAAAATGTTGGGGCCGTGGTCGCGCAATAGTTCTCCTATCCAGGTTTCTAGTTTGTCGCCATCGAGTTCTCCTGATTCTACTAGGGCAACGGAACCTACGGTTTCGTCGTGCTCATGGGCGGTTTCGTTGAGGAAATCTGGGTCGATGTTCAAAGCCTTATTTAGGTCAAAGGCGCTGACGCCGAGGAGGGCATCCATTTCAATTTGGGCATCACGGGTGCGATGGATTTTGGCTAGGGCATTCATTCCTCGAATCCGCTGTTCCAGTTTTGTTAGTTCCTCTTCTGTGACTAGGTCAATCTTATTGAGCAAAATGTCGATGCCCACTTCGCCAAATTCGTTGACGATTACAGCTACTTTTTTGCCATGCTCGTGGGTGAGAATGCGATTTAACAGGGTGGTTTTACCTGCGCCTAGATAGCCGGTTAAAACGGTTACGGGGACGGTGTTGTAAATGTCGTCGGTTACCATGGATCGTCTCCTTGAGTGGTGTTTGCCTAGGCTTGAAAGTGTGCGATCGCACCCAACTCAGCACCATAGTCTTCGTATAGCCCCAGCGAACCGGACAAGGGACGTTGCCAGGGTGCTTGCCTATAATTGCATAAGAATGATAATCATTCTTGTCGCTAAAAGCCGTTACCCTTTATTAACTTTTTAGGGGCGGTGGAAATTGGAGTGTGACCACATAAAACCGCTTTGCACTATACTCCTAGAATGATAATCATTATCATTTTTCTGGGTTTTATTTATGGTTAATGCTCCTGCACTGCCCAAAACGATTGATATTGCAATTGTGGGGGCAGGTCCCCAGGCGCTAACGCTGGTAACCCACCTGATACAGAAGAAGAAATCCATGCGCCACCGCTTTGTGGTGCTAGATCCTGCAGGGACCTGGCTGCGGCAGTGGCAGCATCAGTTTGCTGCCTACGAGATTCCCCACCTGCGATCGCCTGCCGTCCATCACCCAGACCCCAATCCCCATGCGCTGCGTACCTTTGCCGAACGCCGTTTTAATGAATTGCACCTGCCCTACGATCTGCCGGGCACCCAGCTTTTTCAAGATTTTTGCCAAGAGCTGATCCGACGATGGCAGCTGCAGGACCGGGTTGTGCTCGCCCAGGTTGAACAGATCGAGCCGATCCACCCACAGAGGCGACAGCGATTTCGACTAACGCTAGCAAACGGTCAAACGCTGATGGCCAAACGGGTGGTGTTAGCAACGTCAGGTGGCACTCCCCAATGGCCAGACTGGGCGCGGTCCCTGTCGCCCTATCCTGCCGAGCGGCTGCAACATGCCCAGCAGGTGGATCTGCGCGGTCTGCAGCTAGCGGGGGAGCGGGTGCTAATTGTGGGCAGTGGTTTAACCAGCGGTCATCTGGCCCTGGGGGCGACGGCGCGGGGCGCGCAGGTGATGATGATGGCCCGCAGGTCCTTTTATGAAAAGCTATTTGACGCTGAACCCGGCTGGCTCGGACCCAAGTACCTCAAAGGGTTTCATGCCGAACCCTGCTGGAAAACGCGCTGGCAGATGATTCAAGAGGCTCGCAATGGTGGGTCACTCACGCCCAGTGTTCTCACCCAGCTCCGTAGGCAGGAACGCGACGGTCAGCTGTCGTTTTACGAGCAGTGCGAGGTCAAGTCTGCCACCTGGACAGGTGAGCACTGGCAGGTGACCTGTACCCACCCCCAGGCCCATCACTGCATTGCCCATTTGCCGGTGGATCGCATCTGGCTGGCCACCGGCACCCAGCTGGATGTAAACCAGTGGCCACTGCTGTCGGCGGTGCGATCGCACCACCCACTAAAAACCATACACGGCCTGCCCCTGCTGGATCATCATCTGCGCTGGCCGGGGTGTAACCTGTTCATCATGGGCGGTGCAGCCGCGTTGCAGGTGGGGCCAGTGGCGAGAAACCTGTTTGGCGGTAAGCTGGCGTGCGATCGCATTGTTCCAGCACTGGTTAAAGCCCGCTCAACAGCTGGTTAGCCAGTTGACCGATCCTGTTTCTACAAACCTACCCTAGGCGCTAAGCTCGTCTAGTTTTTTACGGATAGCCTGAATATCCTGCCACATTAGCCACTTGGGTTTGCCCTTATCCCGTGATGGATTACGTAGCAGATAGGCCGGATGGAAAATCGCCATACAGTAGCGTCCCTCCCACTCCATCCAGTTGCCCCGCACTTTGGTAATGCCTTGCTTGACATCCAATAAACCTTTGAGCGCTGTGTTACCAGTCAGCAAAATAATTTTAGGATCCACCAGGCGCACCTGTTCTTTCAGGTAGGGCACACAGGCAGCAATTTCCCCTGCGGTTGGGTTACGGTTACCAGGGGGTCTACATTTCACCACATTGCAAATATAGACATCTTTCTGGGTATCCAACCGCACGGAGGCCAAAATCTTCTCCAGCAGCTGTCCCGATTTGCCCACAAAGGGTTTGCCCTGCTCATCCTCATTTTGACCCGGTCCTTCACCGATGATCATAATCGACGCTTTAGGACTGCCTCGACTAATCACCACGTTGGTACGACCGCTGGCCAGGTCACACCGCTGACACTGATTACAGTGACTCGCCAGCTGGTCCAAATCCTCATACGTTCCTGGAGGGATTGGAATGCTGGCACTGGTGGGAATTTGCTCCCAGTCTTCGGGAGATAGGGCGGCAGCTGCGGGGGCGGGCTGACCACCAAACAGGCCAATCTGCTCTGTCATAGAGGCTCAAGTGGCAAAGGACACAGTAGTTAGTGTATCGAGAAAGCGTAATAGTATAGTACGTCTTTAGATTAGCTTTGGTTGAACTATGCGGGTGCCTCCGACAGCGTGAGCACGTTCGAGTCCGTCTGTGATCAGAGGCAACAGCTGATTCGAACACGCCAGCAAACGAGTCTTCAGTGGGCGGTACCGTGGAGGCTCCTGCAACGGTATATGGTGATGGTGGGCGATGCTGGTTGCTGACTGACCGCCATTTCCAAGGCTGCTCTACAAACAATTGATACTTTGCGGCATATTTCGGTAGTGGATGCCATATTTGTGAAAAGTTGCTGCTTTGTGGGTCTATGGCTTCTGGAGATAAATCGTCGAGTTCTGAACAGCGTTGGGTGGAGCAAGCCCTGGGGGCATTTGTGCGTTGGGCTCCGCTTGGTGGCAGCGGCGGTGCATTTGTGCATTTTTTGTGGCAGCAGGAGTGGGGCATGTCCATCGTGATGTTTCCAGTAACGGCAGTGACAGGAATTTGGGCAGCCTACATAGAAAGCTTTTTGGCACGTCTGCGGGAAAGATTTAGTGAAAGAGGCAGTAAAGACGCCGATGCTCTAGTAGACGGTTTAGATCGACTGGACCAAGTGTTTCGGTGGCAGCTGTCGGGCTTTGACGGCAAGTACCTGAAGCGGATGAAAGCCGCCTGTTTGTAC
>NZ_JADEXP010000569.1 GCF_015207065.1 Leptolyngbya cf. ectocarpi LEGE 11479
AGGTCTGACCGCATCCCGTCAGGGGACCCGTAGTATTTTTCTAGAAGACTTTTTTGGCGAGGAAGTTGGGTTTCCGACACGGGGGGCTAACGATGAAGGTCGCAGTCGAGTAACGGCGGTACGATTTTTTCAGGAGTGGGTTAAGCAACAGCCCAAGACTGTGCTGGCGGCTCGTTCTCAGTTTAGTGTGGGGTTAGATTTGTTGGGTTCTACATCTGCAGAGAGCCCCAATAGTGAGTTTTTTGTCTGGCGGGGGCAGGGACAGTGGCTGCAGCTGTTAGCACCTGATACGTTGTTTATTTTTCAGGCCGATGCTCAGCTTGCCGATGCGCCCCTGCTGCCGCTGGAGCAGTTTGGCCTGGGTGGGGCCAGTACCGTCAGGGGGTATCGTCAGGACTTGTTGCTGGTGGATAATGCCGTATCGGCCTCGGCGGAGTTTCGTTTGCCGCTGTATCGTTCGCCGACTGGAGACTCGTTGTTACAGCTGACGCCATTTTTGGAAGGGGGCTTTGGCTGGAATGCGGATGATCGCGATCCTGACCCTGATACATTGTTGTCCACTGGCGTGGGGCTGCTATGGCAGTGGGATGATCTTACCGCTCGATTGGACTGGGGTATTCCTTTGATTAACGGCGATGCTGATGGGAATTCGCTGCAGGAATCCGGCGTTCATTTTTCGTTGAACTATCGTGCGTTTTAGCTAAAAAATCTACTGGCCGTAATTGAGGAAAGACTATGCGATCGCACCCTAAAAACCGACAACATCGACGATTTCGTCGCGGCTGGCTGGCTGTGCTGGCTGTACTGACGGCACTGCTGTGTATAGTCATGCCACCGCTGGTAACAGGGGCTATCGCCAGTGTTAGTATTGCTCAAACCCAGGTTCAAACCCAGGACAGTGAGAGTTTAGAGCAGCAGGGACGCGCCGCCTACGAAACCGGTGACTATAGCGCTGCGGTAGAGGCATTTCAGCGAGCGGCGAGTGATTATGCAGCCCAGGGGCAGCCCTGGCAGCAGGCCATAGCATTAGCCAATCTTTCTTTGAGCTATCAACAGCTGGGGCAGTGGTCTGAGGCTGCAGCGGCGATAGAGTCAGCGCTAGAACTAGTGCCCGCCGTCGTCGATGCCCCCCCGGCGCTGTGGGCTAGTCGGGGTAAGGTACTCTCAGTTCAGGGGCAGTTGCTGGACGCCCAAGGTAATACCAGTGAGGCCGAAAGGGTATGGATTGATGCTGCTACTGCCTATGACAAAGCAGGCCAACCCCGCCAAAAGGTGCAGGTGCAGCTCAATCAGGCTCGAATGTTGTTGACGGCTGGATTTTATAGCCGGGCGCTGACCTTGGTTGAGACTGCCCTCACAGAACAACCTAATGATGCAGTTACCGTAGACGCTCTACGGCTCCATGGCGATCTGTTACGGCTGACGGGTGACCGAGAGAAAGCCGCTGAACAGCTCGATCAGGCTTTAAAGTTAGCGCAGACTGCAGACCCGACAGCAGTTAGCCAGATCCACATCAGCCTTGGGACCCTGGCTGAAGCTAATAATAACCAAGACGTGGCGCTTGAAAACTATCGGCTAGCCGCTGCGACATCAGACTCACAGCCGAGGTTATCGGCTCAGGTAAATCAGTTACAGCTGCTGGTTAATCAGGAAGATTGGGCTGCGATCGCATCTCTCTTACCGCCTTTGATGGACCAGCTGCAGGCACAGCCGCCCAACCGCGAAACCATTTACACTCGCATTACCGTCGGTCAGACATTGCTAAACCTACGCCAGGCAGTTGATGATGCTCTAGATAAAGTACCGCCAGCTGCTGCTCCTCCCTCGACAGTGCCTGATGACTCGGTATCAACGACTGAGGTACCGGACGATGCGGTCCCAGTCGCAGTTGTGCCAGCGGCGACGGTAGATGACTTGTTGATACTGGTGAATGAGCTGCCGTCGGGGGATGCGATCGCAACGCTGCTATTAGAAACCTATGCCGCCGCTCAACAGCTAGGCGATGTCAGAGCCCAGACCTATGCTCTCAGTACTTTAGGGCAGCTCTACATGCAAACCCAACAGTGGAAAGTTGCCAAACAACAAACCCTCACAGCCCTGAGCCTGGCCCAAGGAGCCGGTCTGGTCGAGATAGAGTATCAGCTCCAGGCCCAGCTTTGTCAAATTTTGCAAAATCCAGACGCCGCTGGCTCAGGTGATGAAGCCATTAGCGCCTGCCGTGCTGCTGTAGATAACGCTAATCTACTACGTGAAGATCTCGCCGCCAAGGGTTCCGACGCTTCTTTTAACTT
>NZ_JADEXP010000570.1 GCF_015207065.1 Leptolyngbya cf. ectocarpi LEGE 11479
TTATTGCTGGCTCGATCCGTGTGCCTGGTGCTTGAGGCTGTGGGTTGAGCCAGATGCGATCGCCGATAACCCGGACTTCGAATGTAGGAATTTTTTCCGTAAAGGGCGGTGGTGATGCGCCCGCATCGGGCAAATATTGATACCCATGCCAGGGACAGGTAATACAGCCGTCTACAATTTTTCCCTCTCCCAAGGGACCATTCTGATGCTGACAAACATTAGAAACCGCTGAGAGCTTACCGTCATACTTAAAGACAGCCACCCGCTCTCCGGCCAGAGTGACGATCTTGGCCCGATTTTCTGGAATGTCAGCTACGTTGCCGATCTCAACAAAACCGGCTTCATCAGGGGTGCCGCTTATTGGCTTGTCTAGCTTTGCTTCCCTAAGGGCCGTTAATAAATGTAGACCGACAATCCACACCAGACTGATCCCCACACCGATGGTCAAGACAGGATGCTGGTTAGTTTGCAGCGGGCCCAAAATTACATGGGATACGACCAATCCATAGGCCAAGTAAACGCCCATGTGAAGCGCTTTCCAGATCGGAGCCGTCAGGTTCACCAACCAGAAATCATGGCTGGTTGCGGCCATCACAAAGAAAATGACCAGCGCCGCTGCCCCCAGACTTTCAAAGGGAAATCGAATCAAGTCACCATATTCGGTGTTGCTCACAAAGAGACTGACTAACGGCTTGAGATTACCAAAGTCGTGATACCAGGTGAGCACCCCCCCATCCACCTTAAACGGCACAAACGGCAGGTTCAGCCCAACAGCATGAATCAACGCCAAAAAGAACATCGTGACACCCATGTGGCGTCGATTAAACAAGAGGGGATAAAACCGCTTATCTAACCGGGTGAGCGGCCCGATGGACAGAATCACATTCAATAAAATAAACGCGGCTGAGCCATAGGCACGGATACGAATGCCTCTCAGGTCTAACCCGGTCCCTGTTTTACTAGCGACGGTGAGAAAAATATAAATGTACAGACCCACAGTGGCCAACAAAATAGCATCGTAAATTAGCTTTTGTCGGTTCCACTGAATTGATTTATAAGAGACACTCATAATGGCGAGGAGAACATATTACTGCTGTAAAAAGGCCGCAATGGGATTGAGTTCAGAGGAGTTTTGTTGCTGAGGCTGGACTGTGAGACCGCTTGCCGCATCTTGGCTAAGCAGTTTTTCGGTATCGGGGGTAACGGTAGCATAGGTGGGCCTAAAGAGGAGGCCTGCAATAAAAATGATGGGCAACAGGACGGCAAGGGCAATTGATGAGAACAAATGAAGCTTACGACGCGAAATAATCATCTAAATCTCCGTTCTAAATAGCAGTTGGGGATCCGCAACTAAATAAGGCACCCTTTATGCCCCCTTTTTCCTTTCCCCCTGAACCTTTTCCCTAATCTGACCGAGTACTTTATTTTTGTGCAATCCCCTTGGTGCGGCTAGCTGCCGGTTGAGAACTTAGCCGCCTGCCGATGGGCGGTGTGCTCCGTGGGATGTTGTTTGCCACGCACCAAACGCAGGGCAAACAGAGGCCAAAAAATGCTGACGCCAGGAATAATAAGGAGGCGAAAGAAAGGGGCTAACCCTTGCGCACCGGGATCGGTGCGCTGGACACCCAACAATGAAAAAAGAACGGCAAAAATTAGCCCAGCGATAAAGTAAACCTGTATCGCTTTAATGAGAAATTCAACCAGGGCAACTGCGAAAGGATCCATAGCCAGGAAATATCCCCACGGGATGACTATACGACAACAGGGGGTGTTAGGTCTGTGCTCAAACCTAGGTTGGATATTAGCCTGGCACGCTTAGAAAACGCTTAGAAGTTATGCAAAATTGACATAATTACACCTTTTGCTGAGTTCATACGTCACTTCTCTGGGGCGGACAACCGGTCTTGAAGCTAGCGGCCCGCGCCCACTGACTCTGATAAAAAGCCTGGCAGGGGTACATTGAGTCGCCATTGTTTGTCGCCATAGAACAAAACCTGGTAAATGTGCATGCTGCCATCCCTAAAGGAGGCTTCAAAGGATTGTAAATAGAGGTACCACATGCGCTGAAATCTCTCATCATAGTTAGATGATAGGGCGGCAATGGCCTCGCGGTTGGCGGTGAAATTCTTGCCCCAGCGTCTGAAGGTTTCAGCATAGTGAGGTTTAAAGTTTTCGCAGTGGGCCACAGTCAGCTTTGCTGCCCGCAGGTCTCGGCAAATTTCAGACAGCTGAGGAGCGTACCCCCCCGGAAAAATATATTTGTCAATCCAAGGACCATTGCGTTCTGAGC
>NZ_JADEXP010000571.1 GCF_015207065.1 Leptolyngbya cf. ectocarpi LEGE 11479
TTTCGGTACTGCCCACCCTCACCCACAATGGGCAAGGCCGCCATCTGCAAATGGGGCACCATCCCCTGCAACGCCTGCAAAATCTTGACGGCAATCAGATCTTCCCCGTGCCCATTACTAATACAAAGTAGCCTCATGACAGCGACTCACCCTGAGTCAGGCTGTCTTGCCTGTGAGAAAACTTGTCAAAAATAAACATCTACTTTGGCATGGGTTAGTAATAATGGAATGGAAACGAGAATGTTAAAAAAAAGTTAAATTACATGTCTCCTTTTCTGCTTCGTCAACTGTGGTCCGTGATTGACACTGCCCATAGCAGTCATATTCTCAGCCTAGACGATCAGGGTTTAGTCAACTGGGTTATGGAGCAGCTATGTCATCAATCCCCTTTGGATAACGGTGAGCTGAACCAAGTCAATTGCTACATTCAATCCAAAGTCACCCTAATTCGCGATATGGCTCAAAACCGGTAGCGAATTTTGAGGCGAGCTTTGGACGTGAGAGTGACAGCTTGTCAGATCAACTGCTCGGCAGACCAACTGACATCTCGAGTAGCCATGGAAATTACTTTCCACCGCAAGTCTTAAAATTTACTCAAGCTTCAGAATTGTGTTTTAGGATACAAAACTCCGTCGCCTCAGGCACATCAGTTCCTCAGCCCCCCATATTCCTGTCCTAACTGCCGCGTATTATACGTATTAATTCCTGGTAGGCGATACCATATCGTCTGTAGGATGATTCAAAGTCCTTGGTTGGACATATGTGAAGTGTGTGAGGTAACTATGGCCAAGAAAAAAATTTCCTTAGCAGCGTTGCTCGCTGTTGCCCTGCCGTTAGCTGCGTGTGGCGGTGCTCAAGATGCGGTGGATACTGCAACTGAAGCGGCTGGTGACGCTGCCAATACGGTAGCTGGCGCTGTCAGCGGTGGTGGTCGTCTGGCCACTGTTTTGAGCCGTGGCACCCTGAACTGTGGTGTTGATGGTGGTATCCCTGGCTTTAGCTTTGTGGATGAGAGTGGTACCTATTCTGGTCTAGACGTGGATACCTGTAAGGCCGTCGCCGCTGCTCTGTTTGATGACCCGGAAGCGGTTGAATATCGCCGTTTGGATTCCACTGAGCGCTTTGAAGCCCTCAAGGGTGGCGAGGTCGATATGCTGGCCCGCAACACCACCTGGACCATTAGCCGCGATACGTCCGTGGGTATGGAATTTGCACCCACCACGTTCTTTGATGGTCAGGGCATGATGGTCCGGGCCGATAGTGGCATCGAGACCTTAGAGGATATGGAAGGTCTATCCATCTGTGTTGAGACAGGAACCACCACTGAGCTGAACTTGACCGACCAGTTCCGGCAACGCGGCGTTAGCTTCGAGCCTGTAGTTTTCCAAGAAGCTGATGCCGGCTACGCAGCCTACGATGAGGGCCGCTGTGATGGCTATACCTCTGATAAGTCTCAGCTGCTGGCACGTCGCAGCACCCTGAGCAATGCTGAAGAGCATGTGCTGCTAGATGTCACTATGTCTAAAGAGCCCCTAGGCCCTGTGACTATTAACAACGACTCCGCCTGGTTTGATGCGGTTAAATGGGTTACCTACGGTCTGATTCAAGCTGAAGAGTTTGGTTTGACCTCTGACACCATTGAGGCTGCTACCAGCAGCGAAGATCCCAACATCCTGCGCTTTGTCGGTGCTGAAGGCACCCTGGGTGAGGATATGGGGCTGCCCAACGACTTTATGCTGCGGGCTATTAAGCACGTCGGTAACTACGGTGAGATCTTTGAGCGCAACCTGGGTCAAGAGTCTCAGTTTGAACTCGAACGCGGTCAGAATGCTCTGTGGACCGATGGTGGTTTAATGTATGCGCCTCCATTCCGTTAGAGGTCGACCATTCGTCAATCCTGCCATTGGTTTAATAGTGTCTATGGACTGATAGTTGCGTTGACTTGTTTTTAGGGTCTGTTAAACCCTGTCTAGAACCGGAGTTTTCTCTATGAAAAAACTCCGGTTTTGGACAGGGTTTAGTAGGTTCTTTTTTTGTATTTAGGCAACGAACTCAGCCCCACGGTAGCCCATCACACTGCAGGGCTCAGGGAATTACATTACGTTTACTAACAGTTTTAATCGCTGGGGCGAAAAAGACTAGAATCTCCTATCATCGCAACTCTATGATGATTGAGTTCAGTTGTGTTTGCTCCGGTTGGGGTTAATTAGCCCGCACCTAGGCTTTTCGAGATCTGTTTCCCTCTGTTTCCCTATGGCTAGTCGAAGTA
>NZ_JADEXP010000028.1 GCF_015207065.1 Leptolyngbya cf. ectocarpi LEGE 11479
GAAGTACAGGAGCGCTATCTGGAAATTCGCGAGGGCACTACAGGTACTGTAATCACAACTATTGAGCTGCTATCACCCAAAAATAAACGCTCAGGTGCAGGACGTGATGCCTATTTGCAAAAGCGGCAGCAGGTGCTGGGTAGTCGTACAAATTTTGTGGAAATTGACCTATTGCGAGGTGGCCGCCCTTTGCCGATGAAGGGCAATATGGCTTCAGATTATCGAATTTTGATTAGTCGTAGTTGCGATCGCCCCCAAGCTCAGCTCTATGGGTTTAACCTAGGCCAAGAGATTCCAGCCTTTGGAGTGCCATTACAAGCGGACGAGACAGAGCCGATATTGCAATTACAGCCACTGATATCTCAAATATATGACAGGGCTCGGTTTGAGTTAGCAATCGATTATGGTCAAGTGCTTTCCCCACAGCTTAATGGTGCAGAACAAACGTGGGTGCTGGAATATCTGTGATACTAAAATTCTTTAGCCTCTTAGAAATTAGAAAAAGTCTAATCCAGCTCCAGATAGGTCAAAAGTAGAGTAATATTTGCTGACGAAGGCTGTTGCTTATACTTACGAAGATACTCAATCAGTTCAGCTTTATTAAGCTGAGGAAACCAAAACCTCAATAGTTGAGTGACCTTTGTGCCGATGAATAATCCTTGCACCAGAGTCGTTACATTGGCCGAACGCCGGTCTAAACTAGCTCCACTAAAGTCAATCAGGACTGGAGTGTCAGATTGAACTAAAGCATGGGCGGTAATGCAGCGTAAGTCGCCATGATCCATACCAGCTTGATCCAGCCGGTATGCCTGATAGATAAGCTGTGAAACTACGCTATGAATTGCCTCAGCGGGCTGAGGCTGCAGCAGCCAGTCCACCAGCGTTGGCCCCTTAACATAGTCCATTAGCAAAAAGTTATCGCTATGGGCGATGTACTGCGGACCCACACTGACCGCATTTGCCCGCATCAGCATGTCCGCTTCCCGGTGTAAGCTCGCTTGAGGCGCAGGCTCCCGACGAATTTTGAGTACTCGATCGCTGCCGCCATGGCGCACTCGCAACACCACACCGCAGTAACCCAGACCGAGCATCTTCAAACCTGCTAAGGTCTCTGGGCCGTAGTCATACACTGCCTCAATACCCAATGTCTGTAGCTCAACCCAGCGGTGAGTCAGAGTCTCCGCATCACCGCTGGGATAGGCTAAGAGCTGCCTAGCCAGACTTTGCCAAAACTGCTCTAGGCTGAGAACACTCTCCATGGAGTCAATAATCTAGACCAATAGATTAGGCCAGTAGATAACGGGCCAGCTCGATAGTGAAGTAAGTGGCATCGCCTGCGTCCCCTGCTAGCACGTTAAACGGTGCTTCGGGAGTACCGAGATTACTAAGCACCAGCTTCGCAGCCGTAAAGTCTTGATTCCGGGTGTACTCGTTAACGGTAACCACGGTCTTGAGACCGGTGGGTGTGGCAGAGCGAAGGCCGTTATTAGTGTCCTCAAAGGCGAGACAGTTATCAGCCGGTAAATCGAGATGCTCTAAGGCGTACTCAAAGATATCGGGGGCTGGCTTTTTCTTAGGAACCATGTCACCAGCGGCGATGACGTCAAACCAGTTGAGGCTGTCGGCACCGAGGGTGTTTTCTAGCAGGGCTTGCACATTGGCAGGGGTGGTAGTGGTTGCGATCGCAAGTCTCACCCCCTCACTCCGCGCCTCATTCAGCAACCGTTCCACCCCCGGACGCAGGGGAATTTTGCCAGCCGCCGCATACTGTTTGTAATACTGGGTTTTAGTAGCATGCAAATGCTTAATCATGGCATCGAGATCGCTAAAGCCCGCAGGCAGCTGAAACCCGTTGAGATAATCTTGCACATAGGCCCGAATTCGTTCCTTCCCACCAGATACCTCAAGCAGCTTGCCATAAAGTTCCGGTGTCCAGTCCCAATCTAGACCTGTATCCGCAAAAGCTTGGTTGAAGGCAGGCCGATGGCCATCCCGCTCCGTTTCGGCCAGGGTGCCATCCACATCAAAAATCAACGACTTTAGCTCTGCCACAAACTTCTCCTGTTAACTGACTAGGGCTAATTTTACCGCCATTGGGAATCTGGTCCATAGATAGCAGACGGTCACAAGTTCTCAACTCGTAGGGTTTGCTACAAACAGCCATCGCCTGAACTTGATATGTTGAATTTGGACGGCAGAGCTCGCTGACTCCTTGAGGACTGTAGCTGGCTCTGCCGTTCATATACTCATGTGCCTAGTCAGGCATTTCTCGAAGCGTTTCAAAAAAGCTCAGCCCTAGCGTTGGGCTTTTTTCTTTTAATAGCCTTGACGAATATCAACCTGATTTAACAAGGACTCTCCAGACTCCATTCGTCGGTAGTTTTCAACAATTTGCGGCGCGACCGACACTGGATCGGTCAGGCTAGCAATGTGGGGAGTGATGGTAATTTTAGGATGGGTCCAAAAGGGGTGCTCTTGGGGCAAAGGTTCTTGACGAAATACATCCAAACAAGCCCCAGCTAGATAATTGTTATCTAGCAATGAGAGTAAATCTTCTTCCACCAGGTGATGCCCCCGAGCCACATTGATTAAGTAGCCTCCTTGGGGGAGCTGACTTAAGGTTTCTATGTTGAGAATATTCTCAGTCTCAGCCGTTAACGGTAACAAGCAGACGAGAATTTCACTGGCCGCTAAGAAATTTGGTTGCTGTTGTTGCCCGGCAAATACTTGCACATCTGCAATGTTTTTTTCTCGTCGAGACCAGCCTAGTACCCTACATCCTAACTGGCTGAGACGCGTCGCCACAGCATGGCCAATTTGCCCCATACCCATCACGCCTATGGTGACTTGATCAAGATTGCGCGGTGGCAAAGGCCGCCACTGCCGCTGCTGTTGGAACTGCCCATAGTCTGACAGCTGGCGCACGTGGTTTAATACAGCCGCTAAGACATAGTCTCCCATCTGACGCACCAGCCGTGGGTCAACCATCCGCACAACTGTAGCCTGGGGAGGAATCGAACGATCTTGTAACAGATTATCCACCCCCGCTCCCATGGACGATATCACCTGCAGGTTGGGATACTGGGAGAAAATTCCCTGGGGCTGGGCCCACACCAGGGCAAAGGTAACATCAGCTTTGTTGCCATCGTCAGGCCATACTCGCAGATCTATTTCTGGGGCTAGGGCGTTGATAGCCTTTAGCCAAGGTGCAGGGTCTTTGGTTGGACAAATCAGACTCAGCGTCATGGATGTGGTGTCTACCGCAACAAATCTACATCAAACGGCCATCAAACTGCTGTCACCAACTGACTCGCCATGACCCGTTCAACAATCTGTCGTAGCGCTGCCGCAGCCCAATCTACATCCGCTTCTGTCGTCTGATGACCTAAGGTTAGACGAATGCCTGTCTTGGCTGCAGCATCGCTAAATCCCATCGCTTTTAGGATCGGACTGGGTGTGAGCGTTCCACTATGACATGCTGACCCTGCACTAATTCCAATACCCGCCAGATTTAGCTGACGCACCAAAGTTTTACCCGTCACTCGTTCACCATCGGCATTGGGCAGATAAAAACTCACATGGTGGGGCAAGCGCTGCTGGGGGTGCCCTGTGAGCACTAGCTCAGGATGGCTTTGCAACTGTTCGATTAAGCGATCGCGTAGTTTCAGCAGTCTCTGGTGTTCTGAGGAGAGTTCTTGCATGGCCAGATCTGCCGCCAGCCCAAAGCCAGCAAGCGTAGACACTGCCTGAGTCCCCGAGCGTAAATTATTCTCCTGTCCGCCGCCATTGATCAGCGGCATCAGGTCAATGCCCGGTTTCACATACAGCGCCCCCACCCCTTGGGGGCCATATAGCTTATGGCTAGAGATAGAGAGTAAATCCACCCCAAGGGTCTGCACATCAATCGGCAATCGACCGGCTACTTGGACAGCATCAGAATGAAAGAGAGGCTTAGAAAGAGAATCACTGGCCTGAATAACGGCGGCCAGCTCAGTAATCGGCTGTAAGGTACCTACTTCACTTTGGCCATAAATCACGGATACCAGCACCGTATCTTTGCGCAGTGCCTGAGCTAAGTCTGCTGGCTTAACCTGACCATAGCTATCCACTGGCAAACGGCTGATGCTCCAGCCGCGCTGCTCTAGCAGGGCCACAGGCTTTTCAATGGCAGAATGCTCCACAGCCGAGATAATCATATGACGGGGCTGACGATACTGTTGAGCCACCCCCATGATTGCCAGGTTATTGGCTTCGGTGCCGCTGGCGGTGAATGCAAGCGCGATCGCATCTGCCCCAATCAGCTCCGCCACCTGCAGCCGCGCCGTTTCCATCACTGTGGCCGCCCGACTCCCCCAGCTATGCAGGCTCGATGGATTTCCCCAGTCGTCTTTCATCACCGCCGCCATCACCGCAATTACCTCAGGCCGTGGCGGTGTCGTAGCGCTGTAGTCTAAATAGATCTGCATAATATGCCCGATTATCCGCCGATGAACTGCGCTAGATTTCGTCTGGCTCCTTACCCGAAACCACCGGAGCCGTTTTACTCAGCGCCAGTTTTGGATGCTCCCCTTCCACCTGCTGACAGTTCCATTCATTACGGAACAACAACACCGGACGGCCATAGCTGTCCTTTACTGTCACCGTATTAAACAATCGCCCTGCATCTTTGAGTGCCTCCCACCCTCCGGTCACCCAGCGGGCAACACTGTAGGGCAGCATATCCAACATCGTATCGACGTTGTACTCATTCTTGAGACGAAACTGCACCACTTCAAACTGCAGCTGTCCCACAGCGGCCAAAATCGGATCTCGCTTTGACTCATCGGCTGAGTACATAATCTGCACTGCGCCTTCTTCCCGTAGCTCGGTTACACCTTTGCGAAACTGCTTAAATTTAGACGGGTTGGGATTTTTGAGATAGGCAAATAGTTCGGGAGAGAAAAACGGAATGCCCTCGTACTCCAGCTTTTTGCCTTGATAAATGGTGTCACCAATGGCAAACACCCCCGGATTGTTTAAACCGATGACATCGCCTGGGTAGGCCGCTTCCAAAGACTCTCGCCCTTGACCAAACAACTTTTGTGGATGGGATAGTCTCACGTTTTTACCTGAGCGGGCATGGTTGACTACCATGTCTTTTTCAAATCGCCCCGAGCATACGCGCACAAAGGCAACGCGATCGCGATGTCGCGGATCCATATTGGCCTGCAGCTTAAACACAAACCCAGAAAACTCTTCGCGGGTGGGGGGCACCATACCCACAGTGCTCTCCCGAGGCCCCGGTTTGAGCGCAAAGTCTAAAAACGATTCTAAAAACAGTTCCACACCAAAGTTGGTCATGGCGCTGCCAAAAAATACAGGGGTCATTTCCCCACTGTGGACCAGTTCCAAATCCAGTTCCGGACCTAGCTCATCCAGCATTTCCAGCTCTTCTAAAAACTGGGTGTAGATGTCATCGTCACCGATCAGCTCTTCAATTCTGGGATCGCCCCAATCAAGCACCGTCTCAGCCGCTGCTTTGCTACCATGGGCCGACCGCTCAAATAAATGCACCTGTCGTTTGCGCCGGTCAAACACCCCCTTAAACCGGTCCCCCATACCAATGGGCCAGTTAACGGCATAGGTAAACAGCTCTAGCTCTTTCTCAATCTCATCTAAAAGTGCCAGGGGCTCTTGTCCAGGCCGGTCTAATTTATTGAAGAAGGTAAAAATTGGCAGTCCTCGCATTTTGCAAACTTCAAACAACTTGCGTGTCTGAGGCTCTAATCCCTTGGCCGCGTCTTCCAGCATGACCGCATTATCTGCAGCCGCCAAGGTGCGATAGGTGTCTTCACTAAAGTCCTGGTGACCAGGGGTATCCAGCAGGTTGATGCGATAGTCATCGTAGCTAAACTGCAGCACCGTTGACGTAATCGAGATGCCCCGCTGTTGTTCTAGCTCCATCCAGTCAGAGACAGCGTGTCGCTGCGCCCGACGCGCCTTAACCGATCCCGCTTCATGGATAGCCCCTCCATAGAGCAGAAGCTTCTCGGTTAGCGTTGTTTTACCGGCGTCAGGGTGGGAAATAATGGCAAAATTACGACGTTGCTCAACAGCCTCGTCGATATCTGCTGGAGACGATAGGGTAGTGGTCATGGAGGTGTTTCAGCTCTGTGAGCATGGCACAATCCTCAGGCTGAGCACTGAGGTAGCAACCATTGTACTGTCCGGTGCCTGCTAGAGACTACTAGCTGAAGACTACCAACCGCGACTACCAATCAGCATCATGGTGCTCCACCACCACTCCCTGGGTAGTCACCACCGTCAGGGGTAAATCGGCCTCAGCCTCACGGCGGGCAAACTGAACCACTTGCATACCTTGTGAATCGGGCTCTACGACCATCACATAGTGGTCGTCCTGCCATTGCAAATCCACCACATGATGGTGCATCAACCAGGCTTCGGCCAGGTTACCGGAATTGATGGCACTACCCTCACCATGGCTGTAGCAGTTGGCCCACACATCGTCGGCCACAGACCACAATCCTGACAAATTGACCGGTTCCATACGGGCACTTAAACCATAGGTGGTAAAGCTCAAAACATCGTGCTGCCAAAACCGATTGGCTGTCTGCTGAAATTCTTTATCCGCTAACAAGCTGCCATAACGTTCATCATCAGCCAGCTGCTTTTGCTGCTGATCCGGGCTAGGGCGCTGCCAGTCAGCCGCTTCACTACACACTAAAAACTCCGCAACAGCCTCTGCATTCGGGCTGGACACTGTTTGGTGCGTGGGAACGACAGCATCAGCAACTCTAATAAAATTACTGGCAGCCTTGACACCTCCGATTAGGCTGACTATGGCCAAAACCCACAGCCCCTGTTTACCGAACTGCTTAAATTTAGATGCAACCATAGCTAGCTCCCACTCCCCTATTTCAGAATCATTCCTGTTTTAAAAAATGGCCCTGTGGGTAGATATCCCCATAGATATCCCCGCTAAGGCCCATACCATAGACCGCTTGCCAGCTAATAGAACACGCTAGGAGCAGCATGCCTTGATAGCCGAGCCGAGCAGTCAAAATCAGTGGCTGTGTGACTTAAGCCTGATTTTGACTGCCCCTACAGACTTCCTGCTGCCTATGGGCTGCATCGGGACCACTGCAATAAAAAACGCAGATATTGCTGATCCCCGGTGTGGCTTTATCTGCAAAATATCGGCTAATAGCGTATTTCACAGATCGGTCTATCCCTTAAATCAGCAATGGCAAAACTCAAACTAAAGAAAACTAGATCTGATCTCAAGACAACAGCTTGTTCACAGATGCCTACGATGACAAGAACGGCCACTAGCTTTCAAGATATCTAACAAGTTGAGCTTCATTCTAGCGATCGCTACTTACGTATGCTTTTACCAATTTTATGAACATATTATGGAGCAGTCCGTAATAGAACGCACAGTCCTGTAGACCAGTTTTTAGAAAATGTAATGACTGGCCAGCAACAACAATATTTTTTGTTTGAAACCGTCATCACTCCATCGTCTACTACTGCGTCACCTTAGAAAAAGCCAAGGATTCAGACTAGTTTTCCTGCTGCCGTCGGGCTTGCTGCTGAGAATTGAGGCTATTACGCTCCCAGAAATAACCCCCGGCATATCCTTGAATCTCAGGCTGAGTAGTGGCTAGGTCTAGTCGTTTTTCAGCGATACAGGCATAGTCCTCATCCATTTCAATGCCGACGTATCTACGATTGAGTTTTTTGGCGACCACAGAGGTGGTACCTGATCCTAAAAATGGATCGAATACAAGATCCCCAGGTTGACTGCTAGCCAGAATGATTTTAGCGATCAGTTTTTCTGGTTTTTGCGTCGGGTGATCGGTATTTTCTGGCATTGACCAGAATGGGATCGAAATATCTGTCCATAGATTAGAGGGATGGGTAACGCGAAATTTTCCACGATCTGTCGTTTGCCAGTCTTTGGGATCGCCGTTGCGATCGCGATACGGAGCCAACACTCGACGCTTTAGCTTTACCGCCTCCACATCAAACCAATACTCATCAGACAGCGTGCCAAACCAAATGTCTTCCGATGAATTTTTCCAATTTTGTTTTGCCCCCCGCCCCTTTTCCCGCTCCCATGTAATCCGACTACGGACAATAAAATACTTTGAAAAAACGCTATACACCGCTGGAGACGACTGCCAATCACAACATATATAGCTCGATGCATGTGGCTTCAGTATCCTGACCACCTGGGACATCCAGCTATCCAACCAGGCTGCGTAAGCATCCGCCGACCGACGATTAAACGTTGAGCGATTAAAAACCTTAGAGCGATTATAGGGCGGGTCAACAACCAATAAATCAACAAACTCGTCTGGTAATAAAGGCAGGGCCTCAAACGTATCCTGACAAATAGTCACGTTTTCCAATATCTGCCGAGATTCATCTGGGGCCAGTTTCACCAGCTGTTGACAATACCCATGGCGCTCATCATCATTCAGCACTAGGGTGCGGTTATTGGGTGCTCGTTGCCTATCATCGTTCATCCGTTTTCCACTGGCCTATACAGCAGCATAGCAATTGTCTAGAATACCGCTGCCGTATTTAAAACATTAGCGGCCAACCCTTTGAAGTCAGCCGCTGAGCGTCTTATCTAAATGTCCAGACCAGTATCCAGACAAAAATCTATCGACCCATTGGGTCAACCTAAACTACCACCAAAAGAAACTAACGACGACGTAGACGAACCAGACCCAGCATACTCATACCAATGATGGCAGTCACCCCCATAGGCTCTGGAACATCAGTCGCATCAGGGTCTGAGTTCGTTAATCCCTTAATGGCAATCACAACATCATTAAAATCTCGATCATTTAAACGACCAGAGCGATCTTCAAAGCCCAATAGCAAAAAATCACCTGACTCATAGGCCGCAATATGGTCCTCACCATCAGGATTACTGGCAGAATCAATCCCATAGAGATTGCCATCGGCCTGTAGAAAGACATTTAAGATAGTACCGCTCGCAAACTCACCCAGTTGCTTACCCTCCCCCAGCGACAGGAGGCCATCTGCTTCAGGGATCAAACTATTAGGTGATGCAATATCATCCCAAATTGTCTCTAAGCTACCCCCAGCATCCGTTGAATAAAAAAGCTCCCCCCTGACAGCCGCCCCGTCATTAACAAAGAAAACCTCAATATTTTCTGCCCCTGTTTCCCAAGTCACATCATCGAGACTCACAGGGTTTAGAGCCGATTCCTCAATGGCCAACCGCTCTTCATTAGTCGCCAACTGATTAAATAACATCCATTGGTCATAACTGAGGCCATATTTACCCCCTAGCTGATTTTCATAATCAGCTCGATTGAGGTTTGCAGCCCAAGCATCTTGAGTTAAGCCTGTAATGGCAACGGCAGCGGCGCATACCGATGTTAATACGTTTATAAACTTCATGGTCATCACCCCTGTCTTGGCAAAAAAGAAAAACCTTGATCAACACGTGTTCTGCCACGATCTAAGTAAAAAAAGATACTGAATGACGTCAGTGTGACTATCGATTTCTGTCGTTGAAGTCATGCCACAATCAAGGCCAAATCTTTATGGATAATGAACCAGCCAGTCAGTGTTAATCACGACACCAGGACTACGTCGGATAGCTATTTCTCTCCCAGCCCAAGTGATAACGCCAGATGGTGCCCCTGTAGAGATGTAGGCACTCCCTGTGCAAGTCCTTGCGCCTCAGGCCATTGCCTATGTAGAGATAAAATTCACCGTAAATTCCACAGGGTATCCGTAATATCCATCTCGAAAAGCAGTCAATTTATCCATCCCTTCACCAAACTGCCTTAGGAATTTCACGTAGCGTTTTTACATCCCGATGAATATCTGGGGATGTTCGGTAGACGGGGGTAAAGCGATTAGTATGGATCAATACTCCGGTTATCAATTTCCCTCCTTCCCATGTTTGAAGCCCTCTCAGAACGATTTGAATCCGCATGGAAAACCCTACGCGGCCAAGATAAAATCTCTGACGCCAACATCAAAGAGGCGCTTCGGGAAGTTAGACGCGCACTGCTAGAAGCTGATGTCAGCTTTAACGTAGTCAAAGATTTTGTAGCCGACGTACAAGAAAAAGCTCAGGGTGCCGAGGTCGTCAGTGGAGTAGCCCCAGACCAACAGTTCATCAAAATTGTTTACGACGAACTGGTTGCCCTCATGGGGGATGCCAATGAGCCCCTAGCAGACGCCAGGAAAAAGCCTACCGTGGTGTTAATGGCTGGTTTGCAGGGTACGGGTAAAACCACCGCATCAGCTAAATTAGCTCTCCACCTACGTAAGCAAGAACGCTCAGCCATGTTGGTGGCAACCGATGTCTACCGTCCGGCGGCTGTAGATCAGCTAATCACCCTGGGAAAACAAATCGGTGTACCCGTGTTTGAAATGGGCACCGCCGCCAACCCCGTCGATATTGCCAAAGCCGGGATTGCCAAAGCCAAAGAAGACGGTATCGATACGGTCATTGTCGATACAGCGGGTCGACTACAAATCGATCAAGACATGATGGCTGAGCTGGAGCAAATCAAAACAGCCATTAACCCTAATGAAGTCCTGCTGGTAGTCGACGCCATGACAGGACAAGAAGCCGCCACCCTAACCCAAACATTTCATGGCCAGATTGGGATTACTGGCGCTATCTTGACCAAAATGGATGGCGATTCTCGTGGTGGAGCCGCCCTATCGATTCGGCAAATTTCAGGGCAACCCATTAAATTTATTGGTATCGGTGAAAAGGTAGAAGCACTACAGCCCTTCTATCCTGACCGCATGGCCTCTCGTATCTTGGGCATGGGAGATGTCCTCACCCTGGTAGAAAAGGCCCAGGAAGAAGTGGACATTGCCGATGCCGAGCAGCTGCAAGCCAAAATTTTAGAAGCCCGGTTTGACTTTAACGACTTTCTCAAGCAAACCCGCTTGATGAAAAACATGGGTTCGTTAACCGGCATCATGAAATTGATTCCGGGCATGTCTAACAAGCTGTCAGCCGACCAGCTACAGCAGGGGGAAACCCAGCTGCGACGTTGTGAAGCCATGATCAACTCCATGACCAAGCAGGAACGGGAAGATCCCGATCTGCTAGCAAATTCCCCCAGTCGTCGTCGCCGCATTGCCAAGGGATCCGGTTATGCTGACCGCGATATTAGTAAACTGGTCAGCGATTTCCAAAAAATGCGTTCAATGATGAAGCAAATGGGCCAGGGTGGTGGCATGCCCGGCATGGGTGGCGGATTCCCAGGCATGGGCGGATTCCCAGGTATGGGCGGCGGTATGCCGGACGGCATGCCCGGCATGGGCGGTGGTGGTCGCCCTGGTTTTCGTGGTTACAGCGGTGGCCCCAAAAAGAACAAAAAAAAGAAAAAGAAAAAAGGCTTTGGCACCCTTTAGCCCGTCTAGCACATCCATCTAATCGAAAGAGTCGCCATAGGGTCGATCTGGGCAACCTAGTCGGCATAAGTTGAAGCCACGTTTATCACACATATGAAAAAGCAGATTGGCCTTGGTTTACTTGCCTTGGGTATTGGTTTGCCCTGCTGGCTGTCCGGTAGTCCTAGCTATGGTTTGCCAGGATACTCCGTCAACGAGACGAAAACTTGGATGCAGGGACACCCCACGCTACGTGCCGATAGTCGTGAAGGACTGCGAGTGCATCGAGCCGATATTCCCTCTCGTCGCTTTACCTTTCAAGCCAGCGTTTTTCCCATCGGTGGCTTTCAACAAAGTGGAGATAGTTCGATATGGTCTGCTTCTAATAGGCAACCCAATCTCAGCATCATCCGTCGCGAAGAATTTTCCCTAGTGGACTACGACGAACCGGTCACCATTACACGTTTAGAAGAATCCCTACGCACTATCTATGGGCCAGAAACCTATGCCGACTATCGTCGAGCAGAGATCATTGATGGCTACATAACTGAAGTCCGTGGAATTCAAGGTGAGGTGCGTCTAGGGACTCTCTATGCCTACTGGGTTGAGATTACACCTGATGTAAATGGGGTAGCTACCATAGGTAAACTAAATGTCATTCTTCCTGAAGACGTAACCCGCTTACAAAGCTACCTCCAGCAACAGGCCGCCTTTAGATAATCGTTCAATTTTGCAGCCGCTGTTTGAGACTGCGCTGGGTCATAAACAAAGGACTGATCAGGCTAGCTGTGTACAGCGTCAGTTCACAGGCTGCCACGTCGTCATGGATAACGTCTTGGCGATAGCGAAGACAGTGAACCAATATCTTGCGGATATCATTCAGGCTGTACAGCAGCAGCATCGGCAGCCGTTGCCACGGGGAAATGCTCAACATGCGAGTACGATGGCGACTGAGCCCAATACCTCGACAAAGCTTTTGGAGGTATGGACGAGTCAACCGCACACTAGGAATTTGATGTTGTAATCGCATGTTGGGGTTATACCACACCTCCCATCCAGCTCGTTGAATATGTAAAATCGACTCCGTATCCTCACCAGTGAGCATACTAGTGCCTGTACGTCCGGTGAGGACAAGTTCTTCAGGAACGTGGTCCATCCAGACTTGGCGTCTGACGACCATTCCTGCTGATGGTGGAATCACCTTTTGCTTAGGCTCATACATCAGTGGTTGGGAGCCCCGTTCGGTCAGTGCTAAGAGGGCTGCAATCCGTTCAAAATTTTTTGGGGGATCAGTTTCAAAACTACCTTGAATGCGGCTAGCAACGACACCAGCCTGCGGATACTCTTGGGCAAACCGATAGGCGGAAATCAGCCAAGTCATACCCGGCAGAGTATCGTCATCTAAAAATCCCACTAGTGGACTGGCGGCAAGCTGAATAGCTTTTTGCCGAGCGTAGCCAGCACCTTGTCTGGTTTCCAACGCGTAGCGTAATGGAATATGTCGGCTCCACCCACGCTGATACTGTTGGACAATAGCCGCAGTATTGTCTGTACTGTTATTGTCAACAATAATGACTTCCCAACTAAGGTCATCGGTATTGAGCTGCCAGCACAGACATTCTAAAACAGCCGCCAAACGGTTACCACCGTTGTAGGTAGGGATAGCTACCGAAAAATCTAACCTAATCTTTTCGGGAAAGAATCGACTAAATACATGTCTTAATCCAACTAGGCGTTCGACATTTTTTAATCCGTTGATCATTCACAAACAGCCCAGAGAATTCTTTTATAAGAGCGTCTAGCCCGCTATCACGACCAGCTGACACTATTTTCAGAATTCCCATGAACAGAATTAATGTTACGAATGACCAACCACAATCCAACTGTTTACGCAGTTTTCACCAGAGTGCTCTGTAACTTAGAAAATTCAACGGACCCTACTGGATTCGAACCAGTGACCGACCGCTTAGAAGGCGGTTGCTCTATCCACTGAGCTAAGGGTCCCTACATATAACTCAACAGTAGCTCAATTAGACCGAACGAGATGGATGATGAATCAGTGCTATTTTGATGCAAATGTTGAATACAGTCTATAGGTTTAGGGGATGCTGACCACAATCTATCATGTCTACGAAGAGTCTAGAATACAGGCTCTGTGACCGGATAACAGCGAACTGGGTAAGCTGGGGTCACAAAATGGTTTTAGTCAACGGTTTTCTACTATCGTATTTCTACTAACGTAGTGAGTTAGGTCGAACTTACTGACAGTGACAGAAAAGCAGATTGGCTAGGGATTCATTCGCTAGGGTTAATAGTGTTTTGGCTCCTCGGGTTAGCATTTATCAGCGGCACTATGTTCATCTTAAAGCGCCAGGATGTGGAAATCGGCAGTTTTCAGCATCCGTCTAAAGAGCAAAAAATTCCGATTTTGTCTTATCAAGGGCAGACGTTTCGCCTGTTGAGTGTTTTTAATGCGGCCCAAGAAGAGGATGCCCGTAGCCTTTGGCGTGAGCTAACGGACAATCGTGGGAAAGCCTGTGTGCTACTCGAAGAGCCAGAGCGCTTTAGTGTATGGGGAAAGATTCAGCTAGAACACATTTCCTCAGAGGACACGGCGTCAAGAGATACGGCGGCTGGTGTAAGCAACGTATTTGTGAAAGCTGGGGTGCTGATTATTCAGGCGATGTATGAAGATATCGAAGATTTGATGGGCACTAAGCAAGCTAAACGCTTTGAAGGCGATCTGGCAACGCTCGGGCAACAGCTACGCCTCCCTCAAATGTCATCTGAAGAGTCAGTAACTAGTTTGCTGAAATTGGATCCCTTGTCTGCATCATTACCCCCGTGGCAGACCAATCATCTCAATGGCATATTTAAAGAACTCCACCGCATTGGTAGAAATTATTTTGGCCGTTCTAACTTTACAGAACGAGCTTTGGAAGCATTAGACGATCTGCCTTCTACTGAACGGGATACTTTTTTGACATGGTTGAAACAGCTCTCTAGCGGTCAGCTTTGGCAGTAGTCATAAAATGGGCATTGCTTTTTTTTGCAAACCTTGGTTTTTGGCCTAAAGTTTGGGTATGCTGCGTGTGCGCAAAGCCTGTCCCGATAAAGCTTGGTTATTTCTTTAACTGTGGTCAGTCTTGACTTCAGTTGCGCGGTATTCTGGGCTTAGCTGTACTCACCATTGGCTAGTTGGTTGTGACTGCGGCTGGGTTAATGTTTTGTCCTTGGTTTTAGATGGGTAGTCACTCATACCCATCGGTTTTATCTTTGGTGTTATTTCATTTGGGAGTAGAGCTTTGACTCAGTCCTCCAAGGCTTCTAAAGCCAACTCAGGCCAGTCTACTTTGATTCTTTGCCTTGGCTGGGGCATTATTTCCATCATTTTCTTTTTACTGTTTGGAGCGCTCGCACCCGGAGAAGATGCGCGACCGGACTGGTTTTTAACATCGATTAATTTTTTAGAGATTTTTGCTTTTCTTTTAGCGGCTTTTCTCTGTTTTCGAAATTCTGGCAGTTCGCAGATTATTAGTGGTCGAACTGTCTGGTTATCTCTGGGAATTGGCATGCTGGCCTATGCTGCGGGAACCGTTTTCTTTTTCTTGTGGGGTACGGTTTGGGGCTTGGATCCTTCTGTATCTATGGGCGACGGTTTTTATTTTATTAGCTATGTCGCCATGATCGTGGGTATGCTGTTGGCTGCTTTGCCACGCCGTATTGACCTGAGCGTGCCGCAGTGGGTGATGATTTTCGCAATTGGTGCGGCGGGAATCTTTCTGGCCTGTATTCTGAACTTTGGCTGGCCGTCAGCGGCGGCTCAGATATTGCCACAGCCGGCTATGGCTGCAGAAATACAGCTGGCGCAAGCACCTCCCGAATCAGACCCTGTGGTGGAACCGGCAGAAAACGCCGCTGAAGTTGAAGAAACGACTGACGATGCGGCTGAGGATGAAGTTGTGGCTGGTTTGTTACCGGCTCCAGGGTGGGCTCAGGCATTGGATCAGGGGCTAGAGCGATTTGAGGATCCGGTCACACTAATGTATGTTCTGGCGGATTGCGTTTTAGTCGTAATTGCGGCAGCGCTGCTGGTGGCATTTTGGGGGGGACGGTTTTCCCAGTCTTGGAAACTGATTGCGATCGCAACCTTCTGTCTATACATCGCCGATATGGCCTTTGCCGCTGTGGGCGATAACTATATCGAAGGAGCCCTATGGGAAGTCTTCTGGATTTTATCGGCCCTCTTCTTTGCCGCTGGAGCCGCCATCGAATATGACGTTTCTAAACGGTCGCGTCGGGGATCGCGTCGTCGGGCATGACACCACGCCTAAACCTGGCATACTAGAGAGACATTTTTACTAGCCCTTGTGGGTTGTTGCGAGTATGGCACCGCGCAAACTGTCTGACGCTGATAAACGTGATGTACTTGAAATATATCGGCAGCCAGGGGAAACCACCTCTACCATTGCCAAACGCTATAGCGTTAGCACAAGTACCATTAGCCGTATTCTGAAAACACAGCTGCCCGACGAGGAATATCGGGCACTTATTGCCCAAAAACGGTCAGGCCCATCGGAAAAGCCAGTTATTTCAGCGCCAAAACTGACCGACGAGAAGTCTAAGCCAGAGAAGCCTGTCCGTCGCGTTCGTACGAGATCGCGAACGAAGGACGATGCTCGCAAGTCCCAAGATGATGGTCAGTTGGTATTACTGAATGAGGAGGATACAGAGGAGAAGGTCACAGAGGAGAAGGTCACAGAGGAGAAGGCTCCTATACCCCCACCGCGAAAGCGAGATAATGTATCGGCTGTGACCGAATCGCGCACTGGGTCCGATGAGCATCGTCAGGATGATATTGAAGACGCGGAACTCGACGACGAGGACCTAGACGACGAGCTTGACGAGGACTTAGACGACCTTGATAGCGAACTCGATGACGACTTTGGCGATGACGACGAAGACGAAGACGATGAAGACGACGACGATGATGACGGTGATGCCTCTGAATCCGGGCTATTAGGAACGGCTGTAGAGATTATGCCCCTATCGGATGCCGTATTTCCCCGGACCTGTTATCTAGTCGTTGATCGCTTGTCTGAGCTGATTACCCATCCTTTAAAGGAATTTGCTGAACTCGGTGACGTTCCGGCGGAGCAGGAATCAGCCCTGACCTTACCGGTATTTGACAATCATCGCGTGGCCCGACGCTTTTCACGCCGCAACCAGCGGGTAATCAAGGTACCGGACGGTCAGCTAATTACCAAGGCGACGTCTTATCTACAGGCGAAGGGGATCACCCATTTATTAATCGATGGCAATATCTATTCGCTCTTGGGTTAGCATTTTTTCCTACAGATCGAAATTAAATTCTGTTTGCTGACGTTCTAGGTATTTGGCTTGATCAAACCGGTAGAGCTGAGCGGCCCGGTGGGCAACGTTCGTTTCTTTTTCGTCTAGGGCTACAAGAATATCGAGCTTGAGCAGTTTCTTGCGAAAGTTTCGCTTGTCAAAGGGGCGAGCTAGCACAGTTTCATAGAGCCGCTGCAGCTGAGTCAGGGTAAATTTGGCGGGTAGTAACTCAAAACCAATGGGCCGGTGGCGAATTGTGGTGCGCAGAGTTGCGATCGCATCTTGCACAATTACATCGTGGTCAAAGGCCAGCGCTGGTAGTCTATCCATGGGCCACCAGCGTGCTTGCTTGGCATCGGTTGCGGCTCTGACCTGATAGTTCCACAGATTTACCAGAGCATAAAACGCCACCGTGACCGTGTGACCTCGCGGATCGCGCTGAGGCTGACCGTAAGCCTGTAACTGCTCCAAAAATAGATCGGCAATACCGGTTTCTTCTCGCAGCTCACGATGAGCCGCTTGCACCAACCCTTCCTGATGTCGCACAAATCCGCCAGGCAGCGCCCATTGGCCGGCAAATGGGTCTAACCATCGCTGGATCAGCAACACCTGCAAACAATCTGTCGGATCGAGGCCAAACACCACACAGTCTACTGTGACCGCTGGCCTGGGATAGTCATAGGTATAGGCCATGGCAGCCGTTGACGTTTCAGAAGGGATTGGCTATAACCAAATGATACTTAGTGTAATAAATACACAATACAGCAGTTTTCTTGGCCCTTACGGTTATCTTTCATGCTTGGCGCCATCACAGGTGATACCATCGGCTCTGCCTATGAGTTCGCTCCCCAAAAGACAAAGGACTTTCCCCTATTTACAGATCAGAGCATCTTTACCGATGACACCATTTTGACAGTGGCTGTAGCCGATGTTTTGCTCCATGGTGGCACCTATACAGATGCTTTCAAACGCTACTATCAGCTCTATCCCGATCCTTGCGGCGGCTATGGAGCCCGCTTTCAAGCCTGGGCTGCCTCAGCCAACAGTCAGCCCTACAACAGCTGGGGCAACGGAGCCGCCATGCGAGTGAGTCCTGTGGCCTATGCCCATCAGACGTTAGACGCTGTTTTGCAGGCTGCACAACAGACCGCCGTGGTTACCCACAACCATCCCGAAGGGATTAAGGGGGCTCAGGCAACAGCTGCGGCTATATTTCTCGCTCGTCAGGGGCAGTCTAAACCCTCGATCAAACAATATATAGAAACCCAATTTGGCTATGATCTGAGTCGCAGCCTCGATCAGATCCGCCCCACATACGAGTTTAATGAGTCGTGCCAAGAAACCGTCCCTGAGGCAATCATCGCGTTTCTAGAATCCACCAGTTTTACCGATGCAGTTCGCAATGCAGTCTCCCTCGGCGGCGATGCCGATACGCTTACCTGTATTACCGGTAGCATTGCAGAAGCGTTCTATGGTGAAGTCCCAGACACTATTGCCGATCGCGTTTGGGCATTACTTCCCGTCCCGTTGCAAACTGTTGTGGTGCAGTTTCAAGCAACCTATCCTATGCCCTGAGCGTAGGCAATATCTTAGGCAATATCTCTGGAGATATCTGTAATGGCCTCTTTACCCATTCCTGAGTTTTTTGCGGCTGACCGCGTTGGTGAGGTGTGGCGTGTCCCCTATGAAAAACGAGCTGCCGAAGCCCAGACTTGGGCTCAAACCCACAGCATTAAATCGGCCAACACCGATAAACCACGGCTGTGTTTGTTGGCCATTGATGTGCAAAATACCTTTTGTATTCCTGGGTTTGAACTCTTTGTCGGGGGCAAATCAGGGCAAGGGGCGGTGGACGATACCCGTCGTCTGTGTGAGTTTGTCTATCGTCATCTGGGCCACATTACCGAAATTGTGCCCACCATGGATACCCATCGGGCTGTGCAAATTTTTCATGGAGCCTTTTGGATAGACACCGACGGTCAGATGCCGGCTCCCATGACGATGATAGAGCTAGACGATGTGCGTAGCGGTCGCTGGCGGGTGAATCCAGCCATTGTTCATAGTCTGGGGATGGAGCTGGAGCAGCTAGAAGCGTTTGCGTTGCACTATGTACAACGACTTAGTGACGATGGCAAATATCCGCTAACGGTGTGGCCCTATCACTCCATGCTGGGGGGCATTGGCCATAGCCTGGTATCAGCCTTTGAGGAAGCTTGTTTTTTCCATAATTTGGTCCGTCAGTGTCAGACCCGGTTTGAACTCAAGGGAAGTAATGCCCTCACGGAAAACTACTCAGTGCTGCGACCGGAGGTGTTAGACGATCCTACGGGCGCTCCAGTCGCCAAAAAGAATCAGGCGTTGATTCAGCATTTGCTGACATTTGATGCGGTTGCGATCGCAGGTCAAGCCAAAAGTCACTGTGTTGCCTGGACCATTGCCGATCTGCTCAGTGAAATCCAGCAAATCGATGCAGCACTAGCCCACAAAATATATCTCTTAGAAGACTGCAGCTCGCCAGTCGTGGTGCCCGACGTCGTTGACTTTTCAGATGCAGCCGAGGCGGCCTATCAACGATTTGCTGAAGCCGGTATGACTATCATCCAGTCAACAAGCCCGGTTGAAAGCTGGCTCCCCAGCTAGATCGAGTCTACTTATCAAAATGTGGCAATTTTCTATTATTCTGTCGCCGCTGGAATAATTTAATTAAAGTGAAGTTAACGCGAAGGACTATACATTTACTTCATACTTTTTTCATACCCCTAAGCTTTTCTGTTTGCGTTAATAAAGCATTATTTTGCCCCCTTTAAAATCTTTATTAGGCCCCTGTTATGTATTGCCCCTGTTGCGAGACATCCCATCTAAAGCGTGAGCGGCTCGATCAGCACTTAGCCGTTCACGCCTGTGAAACTTGTGAGGGTCAATGGGTTTCCTCCTACGACTACTGGCATTGGTTAGAGTGGCAGCCTAGCAACGGGAAGATCAAGCACTGTGATGCTTTAGATATCAGTGACAGAGTGTCTGACAATCGGCGTGCGTCCTTTTGCCCCGAGTGCAACCATCTAATGCGACGGGCTAAGGTGGGACATGGTCTAGAGTTTTATCTCGATCGGTGCTCCCACTGCGGAGGTATCTGGTTTGATCGAGGTGAGTGGGATATTCTGCAGGTCCACAATATTCACAATAAGGTCCATCTAGTTTTCTCCGAACCATGGCAGTCTCAAATTCGCCAGGCTGAGTTTAATCGAGTCCTAGAGGAAACATATCGTAGCGCCTTGGGCGACGAGGACTATGCTCAGGCGCTAAGGATCCGATCCTGGTTGGAGCAGCATCCTCATCGGGATTATATTCTGTCAGTTCTCAATCAGGTACCGCCTTCTGAGGATGAATCCCGATATATTCCGGTACCCAGGTCAGTGTCGCAAAATGACGTTCCGAAAGAAGAAGCTAGCTACCAACATCCCGTGGCTTCTGGTCAGGGGCATAACAGCCCGATTACCGCTTAATTTGAGCCGTCATCGTAGGTTGTCAGGGTTAAAGCCTGAGGGGGTGTGGCGTCTGGCGGATATAAAAAATGCACTTCCACAGACCGCTCTTCATCAGGGGCCAGGGTGAGTTCTACTAGAGGGGAGCCGATTTGGCCTCTTCGCTGAACGAGGTGAATGTAATCAGCCCGACGTTCCCCCTGGTCATTGGTGTACAAAAATAAGACAGTGCCACGGAAGAAAATTCTAGAGTCGTGGGGGGTTAAAAACGTCAGGGCGTTTTTAAGGGTTTCATTCTGTAGAGGCGTTTGTACGGAGAGCGCAACCTTTTGTTGGCGCGCTGTGGGGTTATGCAAGGGTAACGTTAAGACATACTCAGTCCCATAGTTGCCATGGGCCCGGTAAGCCGTGTCCTTATAGCGCCTGAGCATGGGGGCACTTTGGATTTGTCCTGTGCCAAAAGTATTGTGATCAACGGTACTAATGGCATAGGAGAGCTGTGCCCCTGGAGCCGGAATCCGCAGCTGCGATGAACGGCGATCGGTCAGTTGGGCCAGCCAGCGTGACCCCTGGCTTACGCCAGCAACGCGACCATAGATAAAGGGATTAGCGCGACGCCCTGGTCGTGACGGGGCCAGATCGCGGGGGGTAGCAAGACGGCCATTGGCTAGTACCTGTAACCACTCGGCTAAACTGGGTACCCGCTCACCTGTAGCTGTTCGGGGGGCAAACATAGCCAGGCTGGCGACATATACAGGGCCATCGCTGGACAGACGCATAAGAGTGGAGCGCGCATTACTGCGATTGCCCCCCAGGCTCTTTGGCAATCGCGGTAACAACTCACTGCCTGCAGCCAAACTGCCGTCCGTTGGCACGGTTAACCGGCGCACAGGCAGTGGAGCATTCATTAAGAGATAGCTCTCTCGGGCCGGAATGGTAATTTCGTTAGGCCAAAACGACTGCCGCCGATCTCTCAAGATTTCATTCATGAGACGACTACCTGGACCTGAAAACTGAGTACTCGCCAGGTTGAATTCCACATCGCTGCGACCGTGCCAGGGCGCTTCTTGACTGAGATAGCTAGCCGCTTCACGAAATCGCAGGGTGACAGGCTTACGGCTCGGGTTGTGTACCACAATCCCCAGGTAGCGGGTGCGGGTATCACTGTCGCCTTGAGCCTGGACCACATGGTGGTCAAAGATATCAAACCGGCCCTCAAATGCATAGTCTAGATGGGCAGCTGGCTCTGCTTTCCCTCGGGATGGAAACGTCGATAGAAGAATACCTTCTGCGGCGATAATCTCGGGACTATTGCTGTTAAAAACAGGTACCTCGTCTAGCCCCCCAGGCAGCGGGCGCACTTCCTGAATATGGGGAATGACTTGGCCAGAATTATCTGCGACGACATTCCTATTCAACTCTCCTGGTACCGACGTTTCAGTGAGGTGAACAGTACGAACTGGCGGTTGTACTCCGGTAGGTCCGACATCATAGGTACCAGAAACAGGTAAGGAAACCGGGGCAACCGCAGACAGCGCGAACAGGAACGGCAATAGACTCATGAGGTGTGAACAGATACTGAGAGCAGCGTTTAGACAGCGGGCGTAAATGACTGTCGCCTAACTTACCATCCCAGCGGTACTAATGTGATTGACTGTGCCGTTCAAGGGAGTGGTTCTTCCCCCGCATTAGCCGACATTCCCGCCGACATCCGCATTGATCAAGACTTGAATTTTTTCGGGCGTTAACTGTTCAATATGAGACACCACTAGAACAGCACCCGCTGTTTTGAGCGTTTCACAATAACGATTTTTGTAGTCATTATCTGTCTGCACATGGGGAGGCAAAACCCCTACTCCCAGCCATGTGCG
Source organism: Leptolyngbya cf. ectocarpi LEGE 11479 (assembly GCF_015207065.1). Lineage (GTDB taxonomy): Bacteria > Cyanobacteriota > Cyanobacteriia > Phormidesmidales > Phormidesmidaceae > Leptothoe > Leptothoe ectocarpi. The sequence goes on from NZ_JADEXP010000028.1 coordinate 22,115, forward strand.
TTGAGGAAATTCAGCTTTGGCTGCGGTAATGGTGGCCATATCCGCCACCGTATCCCCCGCGTACAAAACCGGTAGCCCAGGCGGTATAGCCACTTCAAGCTGGTCAATGGTCATGTAAAGCCCTGTGGGGTCTGGTTTGCTGGGGGCGTCGGCCATGGCAATCAGGATCGGCTCATGCAGACCCATGCGCTGCTGCAGAATGTAGTTGGCAGATCCCCTAGTGGCTCCGCTAAAAAAGGCTGATGGGACACCGCCTTTAGCCAAGTTAGCTAGATATTGGGCGCTCATCAGTACAGGTTCTTGCGTGATGTAGCCAGTCCATTGGCTAGGGTCGTCTCCTTTGCCTCGATAGCGTTCTTGGAAATAAGCAACGATGGCGTCATAGTCAGAGGGGTACGAACACCCTGAGGCTTGACTATGGCGGAGAATAAGTTCTTGAGACGCCTTCCAGTCGTTGTTCCAAATACCTTCACTTTTGAGCTGGTCAATGTCAGCCGGTGTGGGGCGATAGTGTCCTTGGGTAAACGTTTCCACTGTGTCTGCGATCGCGCGGCGGTACGATCCGCTGACGTCACGGACAACACCATCAATATCAAAAATCGCTAGGGCAATAGGGTTAGGCATTATGGGGGAGAGAGGCTAATTTTCCATGGGCTTACTGCAACGAATGCGCTAAGATTGTAGACTGTATAGTTTTGAAGCCAAGAGGCGTACAGCGGAGGTTTGCATTGTCTCGATTTATCTTAAAGGTTCTCTGGCTCGACAAGGATGTGGCTCTCGCCGTGGATCAAGTAGTGGGCAAGGGCTCGAGTCCGCTGACCTCTTACTTTTTCTGGCCGCGCAATGATGCGTGGGATCAGATGAAGATAGAACTTGAATCCAAGACTTGGATTGCCGAAGAAGAACGTATTGATCTCTTAAACCAAGCTACTGAAATCATCAACTACTGGCAGGAAGGTGGGAAAACTCTGCCCATGCAAAAGGCAGCTGACAAATTCCCCGATGTTGCCTTTACAGGTAGTTCGTGATCTAGTCGTCCGAGCATATTTCATCAAAACCCCGTCTGCTTTCTAAGGAAACAGACGGGGTTTTTACTGTGAAAATTGGGGTCAATCCCCCAGATTGATTAGATGCTGCCGCCTGCTGCCTGCACACGTGCTCGTGCCCGCTTGAGGGACTTGTTAGCCTGAATAACAGCCTGCTTGTCATCGCCAGCAACCTTATCGGCTTCTGACTTGGCAGATGTGTACTCCGCTTGAGCTGCAGAAAGGTCAATGCTATCGCCGCGCTCGGCACCATTGACCAAAACGGTCACTTCATTGTTTTCTACTTCAGCAAAACCGCCCATGAGCGCGATCGCAACCCAATCTTTCTCAGCCCGCACACGCAAAACACCGATATCCAGCGCTGTCAGTAACGGAGCGTGACCACTCAAAATACCCAATTGACCGGTAGTACTCGGTAGCACTACCTCTTCCGCTTCAGCATCCCAAACTGTTTTGTCGGGAGCCACTACGCGCACTGCTAATGCCATAAGACTCTTAAAAATTAAAGATGAATAGTGAATAGTGAATAGTGCGTGGTGACAAAACTCAGAGAGCACTCAAGTCCATTAAGAATGAAAAAGATGGTCTCGTTTACCTCACACTACTCACCACTCGCAAAGTCGTAATCTTTACGACCCCGAGATCAGCTAAAGCTTAACTTTCAGCCTTGATTTTCTCGGCAGCTGCCATCACTTCAGCAATGTCACCCTTAAGGTAGAAAGCCTGCTCAGGAATCTCATCTAGATCACCCGAGAGAATCATATTGAAACCCTTAATGGTGTCTTCAAGAGAAACATACTTACCAGACATACCCGTAAAGATTTCCGCAACGAAGAAAGGCTGCGAAAGGAATTTCTCAATCTTACGAGCACGGGCAACCGCCAAACGGTCATCCTCAGAAAGCTCATCTAGACCCAAAATTGCGATGATATCCTGAAGCTCCTTGTAGCGCTGCAGAATAGATTGAACCGCCCGAGCAGTGGCGTAGTGCTCACTACCAACAACATCAGGCTGAAGCATCGTGGATGTAGAATCCAGAGGATCCACAGCAGGGTAAATACCCTTAGATGCCAATGCACGGGAAAGGACCGTTGTTGCATCCAAGTGTGCAAATGTGGTGGCAGGAGCCGGGTCAGTCAAGTCGTCCGCCGGTACATATACGGCCTGAATAGATGTAATAGAGCCTTCTAGGGTAGACGTAATTCTCTCCTGCAGGTCACCCATATCAGTACCTAAGGTAGGCTGGTAACCCACAGCCGAAGGCATACGACCCAACAGGGCAGATACTTCAGAACCTGCCTGTACAAAGCGGAAGATGTTGTCAACAAACAACAGAACATCCTGCTTGTTCACATCACGGAAGTACTCAGCCATGGTCAGGGCCGACAGAGCCACACGCATGCGAGCTCCAGGGGGCTCATTCATTTGACCGTACACCAGGGCTACTTTCGATTTACCCAAGTCATCGGCATTAATTACGCCAGACTCAATAAATTCGTTGTAAAGGTCGTTACCTTCACGGGTGCGCTCACCCACACCAGCAAACACAGAAACACCACCGTGCTGCAGGGCAATATTGTTGATTAGCTCCTGAATCAATACGGTTTTGCCCACGCCAGCACCACCAAAGAGACCCGTCTTACCACCTTTACGGTAGGGAGCTAAGAGGTCAATAACTTTAATACCTGTTTCAAATACGGAGGGCTTAGTCTCCAGTTCAGTTAGCTTGGGAGCAGCTCGGTGAATAGGCAAGGTAGTGGACATATCCACATCACCTTTCTCATCCACAGGCTCACCAAGAACGTTAAAGATGCGACCTAAGGTGGGGGGACCAACAGGTACATTGATCGGCGAACCCATATCAGCAACTTCCATGCCTCTGACCAAGCCATCAGTAGAAAGCATAGCAACGGCTCTTACCTGGCTGTCACCTAGTAGCTGCTGTACTTCACAGGTGACAGAAACAGTCTGACCAGCAGGATTAGTGCCTTCAATCTTGAGCGCGTTATAAATGCTGGGCAGCTCGCCAGCTGGGAATTTAACGTCTACAACAGGGCCAATAATCTGAGTGATATAGCCAGTATTTGTTTTCTCTGCAGTGGTGACCATGCTTGCGCCTTATCCTAGGGGTATTAGCTACTGCGGCGACTTTTAATTTTATTTTTACTTTCAAAGTGCCATGTAAAAGATTATCACTAGATGTATCATCCATGGCACTGGTATTTGCTATAGTCGGAGAACTTTTGAGCGATTATAAGCATTTAGATTTGTTCCCCTAATCTGATGGCTGGCTGATGGATGTTTATGGCTTTGGTGAACGCAGTCGCTGACGCTGAGTCGTTAAAACCATAGATAGTAGAGCGCTCAGGAGCCCCACGACAGAGCTTGAAGGCTCAGGTACGGACTGAGGATTGTTGGCTGTTTTTGTAAGCGGGACGGGGCTGTTTGTTGGCTGTGCCACGGGTTGAACTGTGGTTGGTTGCAGAGCCGTCTCTATAGGGCTGACTGGCGTTGGCTGAACTTCTGGAATGGGTTTCAAAGAATTTTGCAGAATCACCGATGTCGGCGTGGTGTTAGGACGGTAATCGGGGCGCTGACGAATATAAAATTGCTGGTTGGGAATAGTGTCGGTGATGAAGTAGTCAAATCGCACACTTTCACCGGGATTAACCCCCGCTCCTCGATAGAAATTTATAAAGTCTCGGACATCTGTTACTTCATCAGCCTGAGTGTAGCGGTCTGATGTATAAGGTCGAACGGCGCCAAGACCTTGAGCGAATGAAAGACCGTCGTTTTCACTGCTGGATACCCCGGCGGTCTCTTGCAGTTCATGGTCATAAAATCGCCAAAATGCCCCTGTCAGGTTACGCGACACAATACTGATAGCAAACCCTGGGCGGTTAAACAGTGAGTGCTGACTGGCATTGGTTAAACCGCTAACGGCTAATGAGATATCCAATCCCAAAACATCTTGGTATACAACAAACGGGTTCTCACGGGTACCGACTCCGGCGACATCGGTAATTTTGAAGCTGCTGGAGGCTTCACTAAATACCAGCCCATTTTGACTGCAGCCGCTTAAGCAAGCTGCCTGAGTGACGGTACTGCCAACGGCTAGCAATCCGGCACTGAAAAGGCTAGCCAAACCAACTTGGGGAGTCGAAGGAAGGAATGTTCGCATGGATAAAACTTTGAAATATCAAAAATGCCAAATACTTAGATGTATCAAAAAGAACTGATTGGTCTAAGTACCATCACTGCCTTTAAAGAGCTGAGAAATCAAGAAAATTCTCTTTCTGTAAGGGGTATGGCGGTTTTTATAGAGTGGCATTTTCCACCAGAAAATTCCTTGAAACTACGTAAGCTTTATTAAAAATAGACATCAAAACCTGTTGATTTCAGGTGATATTACGCAGGCTACATCGGTGTAAACCCGTAGTTTTCCATTAAAAAAGCGACGTCATTTTGGTGACGTCGCCGCTCTGTGGTGTGTGAGTAATGTGTAAGTTGCCTAATAAGCTATCTAAACGGCTACTGCTGTCTAAATGACTTAGACCCGAGAAAGACCTACCTAGCTACAGGCTTTCGAATATCAAGATTCTCATCCGCATCCAGTCTGACGGTGCCATCAAGCCTGGAATTAGCCCCGGTTGCCGTTGCCTCACCGTAAAACCGCAGCGTATCTGTGGCCCTAATTTGAATGACACCCCCTGAACCTGTTGTGGAATCAGCCGACAGGGTGGAATTACGATCGACAAGCACATATTCGCTACTTACATTACTGTTAGCAGACCCGTCACCAATGGATATGGTCCCTGCTTGGCGGGCACTATCGGCATGGATATCGCTGCCAATCAAATTGATTTGTTCGCCCACAATATTGACGTTGCCCTGATTACTGTCATCAGAGACATCAATGGTTCCTCGGACTAAAACCTTACCTGTATCAGGCGTTAGGGGTGGGGTACTCGTTAGCAGCTGAGAGCCATTACTAGTGATTTCTATTTGAGTTGCACCTTGATTGCCGCCCCCCGTCAAACGCAGTGGAATGTCTGTACTTGAGAGCGACGTAGGTGTGTCCGTAGCGATTAAATCCAGGGATAATAGCCCCCCAGTCTGAGTCAGACGGAGGAGCGAGTCACCGGATACTGCCACCAGATTAACGGTGCCACCGGGGGCCACTAGCTCACCGTCATTTTGAACATACGAGCCGATCAACGTGATGGAGGCTTGGGGCGATACCTGTAGCCTAGCCTGGTTGTGAATACTCCCTGAAGGTAGCTCTGGGGAGAGCGGGCCTAAAACAGCCGTGCTGCTAGATTCCGTTGCAAAGAAATAACCATTCGGGTCCCCTGTCAGGTCCTGTACCGTGGCCACGCCTCCTTTGGTTGCAGTGGTGCTAACGGGTAATGCAATTTCGCTGACTGAACCATCTATGGATAGACGATACAGGTCTTCAAACAGTAGACCGGAGGCAGTAGTAGCGGTCAATCCTGTCGGTAGGTTGAGGCTCATGTTTTCGCCAAAAACGATACCAGCGGGATTGACTAGAAAAAGATTTGCGGCACTGGCAACGTTAGGATCGCTGCTGGTTAATTTCAGCAAGCCATCGATGGTTGACGGCTGCAGAGCATCGATCAGACTGATGACGTTGGCAACATCAGGGTTAACCACAAAATTAGCGGCATCAGCTGCCCCTAGATTAAACTCCTGGAACTGATGCACGACATTGGGGGCCGCACCACTCGATGACTGTCCGCCCAGGATATCAATCTGATTTGATTGCTGGATAACGGTGGTATCAGACGTTGCTGGCAGAATACTGGTGGGTACGGGTGCTGGTTGTGAAAGCTGCGCTGAAGCAGCACCTTGAAGACCCAGTAACCCCAGGGGGATGGTCATCCAAAGCAGGTAGAAAAATTTGAGACTCATGGGGTTAGCAATTGCTAGACAGCGTGTCAGCATATGCACTAGGCAAAGACGTATCAAGAACTACAGATGTCACCCACCCCTACAAATATACGGGTATTTTTTAATCCAACCTGAAGCAGCCGTAAAGATAAATGTGTGGAGATCATGAAGTTAATCACCTCCTTGAGATCCAGCCTGAGTACGGGAACCCGTACTCCTAGGTGTGTTGCGATCGCAACTCCTAAAGCGATAAATTAGCACTCGGCAATGGAGAGTGCTAAACCGCGTCTAGGTTGCAGCTTCTTTCCCTATTCAGATCCTTCCAGACGGAAAAGGGACTGCTCGGGCGAATCAGTATCGCCTTGATGCAATTGCCGAATATTGATCTATCAAAGTTCGGAGAAAACTATGGCAGCCATTTCTTTGAGTGTTTCAAGCGTCACTCCCCTAGGTGATCGCGTTCTTATCAAAGTCAGCGCATCTGAAGAGAAGACCGCTGGCGGCATTTTGCTACCTGATACCGCTAAGGAAAAGCCCCAGGTTGGCGAAATCACAGCAGTTGGTCCTGGTAAGCGTGGCGACGACGGTAGCCGTCAGGCCCCCGACGTAGAAGTGGGCAACAACGTTCTTTACTCCAAGTATGCAGGTACTGACATCAAACTTGGTGGTGATGACTACGTCCTGCTATCTGAAAAGGACATCCTGGCGGTCGTTGGCTAAGAGACAGCCTGGTTTGTTGAGTTTTGAGCGATGAGAAGCTCGCTTCTTGTTCCTACCCTAGACCCCTTTAACAACGTTCTGAAACATAGGTTGATTCATGGCTAAGCGCATCATATATAACGAGAATGCTCGTCGTGCCCTAGAAAAAGGCATGGATACTTTGGCTGAGGCAGTTGCTGTTACCCTTGGCCCCAAAGGTCGCAACGTCGTCCTTGAAAAGAAGTTCGGCTCTCCCCAAATCGTTAACGATGGTGTCACCATTGCTAAGGAAATCGAGCTAGAGGACAACATTGAAAATACGGGTGTGGCTCTGATTCGTCAGGCCGCATCTAAGACTAACGACGCGGCTGGTGACGGTACAACCACTGCAACTGTACTGGCTCACGCCATTGTCAAAGAAGGTTTACGTAATGTGGCCGCTGGTGCTAATGCGATCGCACTTAAGCGTGGTGTTGAAAAAGCCACCGCTTACCTGGTAGAGCGCATCGCCGAGAAAGCCCAGCCCGTTGGTGACTCCACGTCCATCGCCCAGGTCGGTACAATCTCCGCTGGTAACGATGAAGAAGTCGGCAAAATGATTGCCGAAGCCATGGAGAAAGTTGGCCGTGAAGGCGTCATCTCCTTGGAAGAAGGCAAGTCCATGACGACTGAGCTAGAAATCACTGAAGGTATGCGCTTTGATAAGGGCTATATTTCCCCTTACTTCGCCACCGACACCGAGCGGATGGAAGCCGTTCTAGACGACCCCTACATTCTGCTCACCGACAAGAAAATTGCCCTGGTACAGGATCTGGTGCCTGTGCTTGAGCAAGTTGCCCGCTCCGGCAAGCCTTTGCTAATCATTGCCGAAGACATCGAGAAAGAAGCCCTAGCTACCCTCGTCGTTAACCGTCTGCGCGGTGTGCTCAACGTAGCTGCCGTTAAGGCCCCTGGCTTTGGCGATCGCCGTAAGTCCATGCTTGAAGACATTGCTGTTCTAACCGGTGGTCAAGTGATCACTGAAGACGCTGGTCTCAAGCTTGATGGCGTCACCATCGAAATGCTTGGCACCTCCCGTCGCATTACCCTAACCAAGGACACCACCACCCTGGTAGCAGAAGGTAACGAAGCCGATGTCAAGGCGCGCTGCGAGCAGATTCGTCGTCAAATCGAAGAGTCTGACTCTAGCTATGACAAAGAGAAATTGCAGGAGCGCTTGGCTAAGCTATCCGGCGGTGTAGCCGTCATCAAGGTCGGTGCTGCCACCGAAACTGAGATGAAAGACCGCAAACTCCGTCTAGAAGATGCCATCAACGCCACTAAGGCCGCAGTTGAAGAAGGCATCGTTCCTGGCGGTGGTACCACCCTGGCCCACCTGGCTCCTGGTCTCGAAGAGTGGTCCAACGCTAACCTGACTGGTGAAGAGTTGACCGGTGCTCTAATCGTGACTCGTGCCCTGACGGCTCCTCTTAAGCGCATTGCTGAGAACGCTGGTCAGAACGGTGCGGTAGTTGCCGAGCGCGTCAAAGAGAAGGAGTTCAACATCGGCTTTAACGCAGCCACTAACGAATATGTCGATATGCTTGCTGCTGGTGTTGTTGACCCGGCTAAAGTAACTCGCTCTGCTACTCAGAACGCGGCTTCTATCGCAGCCATGGTGCTCACTACTGAGTGCATCGTCGTAGACAAGCCCGAGCCTAAGGAAGCTGCTGGCGCTGGCGCTGGCATGGGCGGCGACTTTGACTACTAAGGCGCGTCCTTAGTTAAAGCGACCAGTGCCCTTGGGCATCGGTGAATGCTAACGAAAGCGGTAGGTGTTTAGCATCTGCCGCTTTTTTGGGTGCTTTGGCCAATGCTTTATTCCCGCTATGATTTAACCAGCTGTCTGAGGATGTTTTCTGTGGCCGCACCCAGCTTTCAAGCCTATACCGCTCATCACCAGCACCGTCGCCAGCAGAAAAAACAGCAGCGGCGGGCTCACTATGAGCTAGGTCAGATACGCGCCCAGGAAGCTGCTGATTATTTGAAGCACACCTTTGGGGTGGAAACTGTATGGTTGTTCGGCTCCATGCTGAATGCAGACGATGTGTATCTAGAATCAGATCTTGACTTAGCCGTGAAAGGTCTAAACCTAGAGCACTATTGTGAAGCGCTAGGTGACTTGTTAGTAGGTATCAAGGAATTCAGCGTTGATTTGGTGCGTGTTGAGTCAGCCCCAGAATCTTTAATAGCTGAGATTCATAACAAAGGACGAGTGTTGTGAGTCAGTTTGCTGTTCTCAGTGGCTATATTCAGCAAAAGGCTCAGGAGCTAGAGCAGGAATATAGCTATGCCATGGCACAGGCACAGCAGGCAGAAACCACAAACATAGATGCTTACTGGATTGCAGCAGGCTTCGGACTACAAGGGTTTTATACAGGGCTAGAAAAAATCTTTGAGCAAGTTGCCCGCAGGGTGGATGGCAGTTCCGTTCAGCATTCTGAACGTTGGCATCAGGAGCTACTGGATCAGATGCAGCTAGAGGTTCCCGGAGTTCGCCCGCCTGTTATTGCGCATGACACCTATAAAATTTTGAAAGCGGTTTTAGCCTTTCGCCATGTTGTCCGAAATAATTACACCCATGCTTTGGAGCCGTCATTGATTGCTCAAAATATTGAGATGTTACCGTTGGCCTATGAACAGGTGTTAAAAGACTTGAAAGCATTTCAGGGTTTTCTGGAAAGCTCTTAAGACCTCAGGGTCTATGCCCCTTTAGCATCACGCGAGCTTTGCCAGGGCTTTTGGGATTAAGTACTAATTTTTGCTGTTTGGGATCGACTAGGAGATCCATCCCTTCCATGGGAATCGCTCCCAGCAGTACATCGGTTTCGTTGGGTACGACTAGGGCTTCAACTGTTGTACGACGATTTTGAAAACGCACTTCAATCGGGCCAGCAATGTTGAATTGAACGACGGAGCCATCTGCCAGCTCTGCGTCGGCTTCACCCAAAATGTCCAGACCCAGTTGGGTACAAACGGATTGGGGAATGGACAGCATCAATGCTCCACTGTCAGCCATGGCATTGACAGTTAGCTGACGGACCTGATTATCTGCCAGCGCACCTCGTCGCACTAGGCCCAGGTCAATACCATTGAGCAGTTCAATTGCTGCGTAGGTGATTCCCATAGTCTAATTATGTCTTACGGTCATAACTTGATAAGGATGACAGCCGATAGCATTAGAATGCTATGGACATTAGCGCTGACGGCATGAATGAAACGCTGCTAGAAAAGTTTCAACAGGCTTACAAGGACCTAGATTTGTTTCCGTTGATCGAACCGGAGCAGATTGAAAAATTTCGGGTGGACTATGGACGCTCTGTTCGTATTCGTCTGCGTCGAGAAATTGAGGCATCTTTGCCTAATGGCAAGTTTGTTTTTGCTGGTCACCGGGGCTGTGGTAAGTCCACGTTGCTGAAGCAAGTGTCAGTAGATATGCAGCCAAACCATGCGGTGGTATTTTTCTCAATTGCCGATCAAATCGAGATGTCAGCGGTTACCCATACTAATATTCTGTATGCCATTGCTATTCAGCTGCTGAGCCATGCCAGCAGGCAAAAAATTACTATCAATAAGGATATTCGCGAGACGCTGCTAGGCTGGAATACCACTGTGCGCAAGCAGATTGCCAGTGCTGGTACAAAAGGTGATAT
>NZ_JADEXP010000572.1 GCF_015207065.1 Leptolyngbya cf. ectocarpi LEGE 11479
CATCAGGATAATCTTCTAAAAGGTCCCAAACCTGCCAAGGTAATTTTCCAAAAAAAGTATTTTCAGATTGAATGATCAAGCGGGTGTCATCAGTTCCTTTAGCAAGTTCTTCTCTAAGATTTTCTCTAATCCTAGACCAGCCACTTTCTGATGCCTGTAACCATTCTCGGAGACAGCTTTCTAGTCTACGAGCACTTTGACGGCAGACGTCAAAACCTTCAAGGGTAGTGCGATTGGTTGTAATACTTTCATCAATTTCCCAGTCATCAGCTCCTCGGCTTGCACCAGAAGAATTAAAGGTTAAACTTCGAAAACTTTGCGACCACAGAGTGTGAAGGCCTTCAAGATCGGAATTTCCTGGTAACCTGCCTTGAATTTCTCTAGAAGGAGGAGCGTCATCTGGGCAAATTTGTAGAGTCACCTCAAACCCTTCTTTAAAGTTGCCTGTGCCTATCTTTAAAACAGCTGCCTTTCCCATTACCACACTATTGAAAGAACTCAACCTAGGTAATAAAGCTCTCAGTTATAGATTTATCTCTCAAAGAAATCTTTACCCTAAAAGAACTTCTCACTGGAGGACTAAACCTAAGCTGAAGCAACTTATCTTGTCTCTGCTCATCACCTCTTGCTTCTACTTCTAAACCTGGTATCACATTTTCATCTACTCCTGAAAAAACGCTTAGTTTTAGTCCAGGCGGCAAATTCTGGTTTTTCTCAGCGGCAAGAACCTTTAAAAATATGCCTAAGCTGTTATTAGTCTTAGGAATAACAGCAACAACTAGTAGAAGCTTTTGATTAGATAAATTTATACCCAGATCAATTAATCGTGCTTTGCGAACGCTAGCTTTAGGATTGCCAGGATCTAACTTACCTAAACTAAAAGCTGCTTGCCACCGAGTTTCTTCATCTTTAGTTGCATCCAGCAGATGAGTTAACGCGTTGATAGCTTCTTGCTGACCACCACCAATCTCGCCTAAAACTCCAGCCGCTTGTCGACGGATCTCTTCAGATTGATTTGTCCTCAAAAGCTTGAGAACAGAGTTGATTTCGTTCTTAGACGTATCGATAACACTCTCCGGTTCTCTTCTCGATGAATTAGGAGTCCCTCTAATAGGGATAGCTTCGGAACTCGAAAAATAGAATTCAAGAGCTTGCCAGCCTTTTTCAAGAAAATGTTCAGTTTGAGCAGCAGCCGTTGTTAACCATTTCCTTAAATTGACGTCTGAAAATTCTTTTTTGCGATCTAAAAGTATCTTTTGAGCTTGAGCTTTTTCACTGGTAATACCAACGCGTCTTTCATAAAGCTCTTGTCTTAGTTCCTTATTTTCAAGCAATGCAGCCCATGCTTGAAAACTCAAATCCGGATGTAACCTTGGCGAATAACAATCCTTATCTGATAACTGGTCTATCAACTTTTTTATATCAGACTGAGTGAACTTAGGTGTTGCTTTAACCCCCTCCTTAACAACCAAATCTAACGTCATCTGCATGACTGTTAAGTCCTCAATCAACTTATCTGTTGCCAATGTATATGACCTTTGCTTATCGCTATAATGAGCTGCTTGTCTTAGCTGTTGATGGGTGGTAAATCCCCATATATTTACCCAATCCTTATCGTCTTCGCCCTCAACCACCACCTGCAATGCTACATAGTAATTTCCAGACCAACTCGGAATATTTATCCATTCCTGAGGGACTTCCAATTCCTCAAAAATATTTTTTTCATTAGGAATCAGGATCACACGCTGGTTGCCCAGAGCTATCCCAGTTCCATTAACCACTTCCCAAATGGTGGGCAATTCTTTTTCATTTGGCCAAATTGAAATTCTTAAATCAGGTTCTTCTTCCAGCCATTCTTCCAGCCAAGCTTTAAAAGTATAGGTACAAATATAATTAATATAAGCATTATATTGAGCTGTCACGTTAGAATGGCACTGCTTTGCTTGTTGCCAGGCTTGAGTCTTTAAGTCAGACGAAATTTCCAATTGTACTGGACCCAAACTATTCAAACCCACCTCTAGAATACTTGATGACATTATGACCTCACTCAGCGAACATAAACGTTAATCTTAAAGGAATGCAAACTCTGAAGAGTAGATGCCTATATCTAATAAAGGTTCTGAAAATCAAGTGATCAGATACTCATTTAAGAGTCTTTGGAGGATGGCCGCATCCAACTCACTTTCTCTGGAAATATTTTGACATTCACAAATTGAATTCATAGACTCTCCATAATG
>NZ_JADEXP010000573.1 GCF_015207065.1 Leptolyngbya cf. ectocarpi LEGE 11479
AAGAAGGGTTTCCGTCCCCTCGCGGGGTAATGGATTTTGAACGTCTGGATTTTACGCTGCTTGCACTTCTAAAGGTGGAGTTTCCGTCCCCTCGCGGGGTAATGGATTTTGAACATTTCCGAGGTTCAAACCCGGAAGTCTTGTTACGACGTTTCCGTCCCCTCGCGGGGTAATGGATTTTGAACGAAGGTATTCTATTGCCCGATCGACAGCCAGACCATTGATGGTTTCCGTCCCCTCGCGGGGTAATGGATTTTGAACTCTTGTGGGTTCTGCTGTTATCGCAGTTCCTGCGTTTCCGTCCCCTCGCGGGGTAATGGATTTTGAACCTTTAAGTTAGTTCAGTTTCGACTGAATCGTAGATAAGTTTCCGTCCCCTCGCGGGGTAATGGATTTTGAACACAGATGAGATTAGCGTGAATCACAATCTTTCCTCTTTGGGTTTCCGTCCCCTCGCGGGGTAATGGATTTTGAACGAGGAAATGTCAGCAGCGCATATAGAAGCGATTAAGTTTCCGTCCCCTCACGGGGTAATGGATTTTGAACCTTTGCAGAAGAGTCTTCAACATTATGTTGATCACTCGTTTCCGTCCCCTCGCGGGGTAATGGATTTTGAACATTTCCGAGGTTCAAACCCGGAAGTCTTGTTACGACGTTTCCGTCCCCTCGCGGGGTAATGGATTTTGAACAAGCTGGCAAGCTGCATGGCAACGCTTTTACGGATTGTTTCCGTCCCCTCGCGGGGTAATGGATTTTGAACCTTCTGCTGCAGAGGTATTGTCTCTGCATGAGGAAGATCGTTTCCGTCCCCTCGCGGGGTAATGGATTTTGAACCCCCACCCTCTAGAACCCTTGCCAAATAAGCTTTTCAGACACCCATTTCTGAGGGGGTCCAAAATCACTAAAAATAATGAGAATCAGTGGCATTAAAGCATAGTCTAAAACGGCTGAAACTCTTGCATTGCAAGCAATCCGAGGGGGTCGACGAAACTATGCGGTTTTCAAGGTTCTTTAGACCCCCTCAGAAATGGGAGCTTATGCCATAGCTTAACTGGCCTTTTTATAAATGTCCATAGCCCCTGTCAGGTGCATTCCATCTTCCTAACCCTTTCAGTCCAGCTCCCTCATTGCCCGCCGTGCTAGCTTCGAGTAGGTCTTCGTTGTTTCATAGGCCAGCTCCATATCGTCTGCAATTTCTTGCAATGAGTCGCCCTGTTCTCGTCGGGCTACGATGGTGGCCCAGGTTTCTGCGGTGTCGATGGCGCGACGTCCGCCCTGACGTTTTTTGGTAGAGAGAAATATCTCTGTTAGTTCATCCATGCGCTCGGCTAGGAGTCTTTGCTGGGTAGGTACCGGGGGAGCTGCCTGAGCGGTGTGCCAGCCTAGGTGTGTTTCGCCGAGGCCAAAGGTGGTTTTGTGACCGGTGCTGCAATAGGGGGCCAGCTGTGTCAGGGCATAAAACATCGCTACAAAGGGTTTTTCGGTGAGGCCGCGTCGGTCGATGGCGTAGGTGACGGCTCCGGTAAAGCCGGTGACGGAGCCTTTTTTGCCGACGGCGACTTTGTGGGTGGAGAGTTGATGCTGGGTGATGATCACATAGGTATCGACCCAGTCGAGAAAGTCGTCTTGGTCAACGGGCTGATTAGAAAAGTGGTTCCAGCGGCGCAGATAGCTGTGGAATACATTGGGGGGCCAGGGTAGGGGTAAATGGTGTCCCTTACGGCGAAAGCTGGTAGGGCTTTTGAAGCTGAGGCTGACGCTGCCTTCCCCAGCTTGGCCTTGGGTTAAGAGCTTAGCGTAGGTGGTGGGCGGCTGAGCAAGATTCACTGACTCGATAGTCAGGGGGGTGTTTTTGAGGATAATCTCGTTGGGGAGCTGGCGTAGCCATGCGGCAACTCCCTGGGTGACGGGCTTGCACAGGGCATTTATGCGCCAGCGATAGGGTTTGTTTCGTTGTAGCTGCAACGTTTGACTTTGGGGAATAAACTGTCCGTCTAGCCCGGTGAGGCTAAAGGGTTTTTCTGATTCGCCATCATGCATGTAGGCGGACAGTTCTGGGTCGATGTCTCGGATCTGGTGAAGAAACCAGGCGTGTAGGCCAATGGTGTATTGGGCGTAGAGATCGCTATTGGCGACGGGCTTGAGTACAAATTCTAGGCTGACTAGGTCTGTGTTTTTGGGCCAGTAGGTTTTGGCGGAGAGGTTGAGGGTGGTGTCGGTTTTGGG
>NZ_JADEXP010000029.1 GCF_015207065.1 Leptolyngbya cf. ectocarpi LEGE 11479
CCCAAACCTCGAAAAACACGAAAGGCACGAAAGGCACGAACCAATACCTCCTAAAACGTTGTTAGTGTTCTGATGGAACTATGGCTAGGGCATTACAATGTCCTAATCTTGGAATTTGGAATTGCTGGCGCTGGATAGCCCAGCGTCTATCCCCATTCACCCAGAAAAACTTGATGAATGGGGATAGCCTGCGTTAGACACCCATTCCAGTCAAAAGACCCGACGTGCCTTCTAAGGCCAGAAAGGAGATGGATTCATTGGTGTGATTGAGTTCTCGGTCTAGGGATTGCTCTTCATGAACGCGCGCACCAAAGCTAATGTTGCTGATGTCATCAAGACGTAAATTAGCCGTGTCTGCGCCATAGTAGGAACTCAGTTTAGCAATGATGGATGGGGCTACATCAAAGGCTTCTTCAAACGTGACTGGGGTGCGATCGTTATTCACACTGCGCCCTGTTGTGCCCCCCTGTAATAAAGTATCGCCATCGGACGCCACACCCTGGTCAATGGCCAGCCAACCAATCGTCTCTTTTACATGTGCTCCACGATTGAGCGCTTCTTCCTCCTGCATTGCCAGCTGAAATCCTTGCTTAGACTGGTCTGTCATCCGAGTTGTCACCCAGTCACTGCCATTAAATGTTTGCACCTGGGACAGCACCGTGGGTGTAGATTGAAATCCTTGGAGATCAATCGTGTCAAAGCCTTTAGAGGTGAGACGATTGCCCCCATGGGTACCAGCCGAAATCCGAGTACCATCAGCCAGCGTCCAGTCCCCGGCCTCCATCACAAGATAGGAAACAGATTCATCTTTATGTTTACCATCTTTGTAGTTGGGCTCTTGCAGCCGCAGCTGAAGCGTATTGTCAGTGACATTCTGTACCCTGACAGCAGCTGGATCAGAGCCTTTGAACGTTGGATCAGAAACAATAACAACAGGATTTATATAGTCGTTATCGAGAGAAATCGTTTGCCAGTTGTGATTGAGATTGAGAGTGCCGTATTCACCGATAACGCTGTCTGGTTCCGGTTCGGGCTCTGGGGTAGGGTCAGGGTCTGGGGTAGGATCGGGAACCGGTGAGCTGGGGGCACTCTCAGTCAACGCCGCTAGATATCCCAAGCTATAGGACATGGGCGCAATGGTTTGCATAACCGTAAATTCAGAATGGGGGACCAAATACGTGACATCAAAGTGTCCCTCGGTGGTAGGCCATTGCTGGGGAAGAGGAGAGGTCACATCATCAAACAGATCCAGGGACCAATCATCGTAAGCGCTAAAATCCACGGGGCCGTAAAGGGTGATTCCCGGAGGCGCGTCACCACCAACGGCAATGCTATCAACAATCAGCGGATGTTCGGGCACCCGATGACCGAGACCGGTGGTATAGCTGACATTGTCAGGATTGGCGCCAAGAATAAACTGTGTGGCCAAAGTACCTGATTTGAGATATTTCTCATTGTTGGAGAGGGAGTGGGCACGGAATAAGTTTGTGCTATTAGGACCGAGACTGCCCCATCCTAGGGGTGCCCAAGGATCTTTATTCCATTTAAATCCAGTATTGTTGATGGCGGCAATTTCCTCATCTGCCGACTGTAGCAGAGAATTTTTGGCATTTGCCTGGATCGTTTTATCAACACCGGAGCGTTCAGTGCGGGAGTAGGTAAACGCAGAATTGCGACGATTGTGACTTTGCCAAACATAGGGAGAGGTATTGGGATCATCAAATACCGTAGTCTCTAAAAAGACCTGATGCCAGCGATCGCTCCCCGACAAGCGATATAACTCAGCGGCGGCTAAACTGCGCTCATCATAGACTTCTGTGTAGGTCTGATTGTTGTTGGGCAGCTGGGAAAATTCTTGCTCGGCCCACTCCATGGCTTTAATCGCACTCTCTCGATAGCCATTGGCTTTATCTGGAGCAATATCTTGCAAAACGTGGGCAGCATAGGCAGCCGTTGCCGCATATTTATAGCTGGACCACATATCTGGCGCATAGGCCATCACATCTAGAGACTCTTGCCAACTGGCTTCAAACCGCCTTGGATGCTCTGCCGACTCTACCCCACCGCGCACACCGCCATTAGGCAGCTGCAAACGCTTAAAAAAGTCCAGTCCCCAAAGCGCTTCATCGATAACATCTGGCAAACGGTTGTTGGATTCTGGAATATTGAGATCCACATCGTCAAAATAATCCGGAAACAGCTCGGCCAGCTCCAACATCGACCGGGTCACATCCAGGTGTTGAATACGTCGATCCCAGTCTCCGGCATCAAACCAGCCACCGTAGGCTTCAGGAACAAGTTCATCGGTTTTACCCGCAACTAACGCTTCAAAGACATTGACATCAGAATTTAACCCCATTTGGGTGTCCATCAACGTGGTTGTGGACTGGTAAATCTTTACACCATCGTCAGGATGAAACGGACGGGGACGTTCATAGTCGGTATACGGATTTCCTAACTCAATGCCGCTACGCTGGTGGTACATGCCGCGAGCCGAGACATAAAAACTATCGGCCCAAGCTTGGTCGCCAATATCAAAGGCAAAGGATGTGCCCACGCCGTCTACAGCAACTTTATAGGTGCCCTCGGTCTCAAAGTCACTAAAGTCCATCATGTAGACATCCGTGCCGTTGTAGTTGCGACCACGATTGTCCTCAGCCACATCTTTATCTTTGGCCAGTTCAATGGCACCTTCATACACCTTGTTGCCAGTGGCCTCATCAATCAGCCAGAATTTTTGTCCTGCTCGGTATTCGACACCTTGCCCTTGGGTCCCCATCCACGTGGAGAGAAATGCAACTTTTGCTGGTGAGTCTGGGTCAAACCCGATGTGAGAAACATGGACGGCCTCACTGCGATCTCCCGTGGGGTCATAGGTAAATGTGGTGTCTTCGATGCCGTTGCCGCTAAAATCAATGTCGTAACGTTTGCCTTGGTCAAGCGGCTGTGGCAATTCTAAAAATACTGTGTGTTCCATGGGCCACCCAAAGTCCCAAGACCCGGTTTCAGCAATACCGCCAATCTTGCTCTTACGAAATACACGAGATGGGGTCACGCCCTGGCTAAAGTCACTATCGCTACTAGATTTGAGGGTATAGTTACTGGCGTTGTCGGCCCAGTTGGTATCGAGTTCTGGTCCTTCTAAGACATCAAAAGTTCGAACCATCGTGTTGTCAGCTGCCATATGGCCAATGACCTGACCATTTCTAGACAGAATATTCCACTGGTTGATGTCATCGCCGGGCTGAGGAGTATAGGGGATTTGCCGACCTTTGACAATCTCACCTGTTTCGATGCGAAGAGCTAAAATAGTTGGGCTAACTGTATAGGCATCAGTAATTTTAACGGTGGATGCGTTAGCAGAATTCATGCTTGATAGCTCCAATGATGGATAAGTATTTTGTTGTAGATGCAGGGCGCTGCCTGAAATAACCTAGGGAGAAAACCTGGCATAGCAGATTCGACCACAACACATCAGTTCTCCACTAAATAGGGAGCCCACTGTTGCACCAGCAGAGAATCTCCAAAGCACAATAACTGATGCACTTTGCTCTCTTGTTTTTATGGTTAGCCTAGCCAACAGGTATTACTTGTGTTTTGTCACAACGCAAGTAGCCGTGCCGATGTCAATAGCCAAAGCAAGATAATGCTGAGATGCTTACAGACACGAAAGCTTACGACCCATCGCAAACCACCTATCCGGCAGTAATTTACCTGATCAACACGTAAAACAGACCAACACTGCTTCACATCAACAGCTAGCGTTTTGTAAAATGTCGGTGCGTAAATTAAAACAATAATGATGTGCTCACAAGTTTTCTAACTTAACGGTCCTGGAAATAATCAACACTATGTCGTTGATAAAATCCTAAAACAGAAAATTGACAGAGGTAGATGAGAACGTCTAATGCCATGAACTCAACTACAGTGAAACACAGCCTTAGTATTGCATATCCTTCTTCACATTGCGTAAAAAGCTTGTTAAGCTCAGATGAAGTGACCCACTTTTTTTAATGGCTGTGCCAACCCAAAAAGTGTCCTTATAAGAATGAAAAATTAGCTCTCATTTGAGATCTTATCGAACATCAAAAATCAAAGATATTCTTAAAATAATCGCGTCTCAGACATTCTAAGCTATCAAGAAAACACCGTTGCTGATTAAAAGCATGATTCAACCTGTAAATACGTTATAAGTCATATTTTGAAAATAGAATCACATCGAAGAGTAGTGATAGCCAAAATCTCTTTCCCGTTCTCTTTTTATCCCAAGAAACATTGTAAATAGGATTTTTCTGGGTGACTATCTGAAGTGAAATAACAACTTTAGGCTGACACTATACCTTTATGATGTCTCGATGGCGCTGGTAGCCTAAACATGGATTAGTAGCCTTACGGCTATCTACGTGTCGTAGCCTGGCAGCTTACAGTTAAGGTTGGCTATTCTTGCAGCCAGTTTTGAGGCTATAGACCCATATTTTCCGTGAAGCGTCTTTATTCGATGATTTGGACTGTCATTACTGAGCGAGCAGTACAAAAAAACTGGCTGCACCATGACTAACACCTGTTAACCATTAAGTTCAACTTTTATAGGCTATGTAAAAAACCATGCAGATGGGCCCTCTACATGGTTTTATGGTTGCTTCTGTGCTATGGGGGAGGAATGTATTCTACGACTCTACGTAGTAATACGAACAGGCAGAACCTTTGCCTCCCAACTATTCCAGGCTACTATCTGCGCTCCCGGGGCTTTGCTTTGTTTACTTTGAGTACACGACCCATCCATTCGGCACCATCCAGAGCTTCAATCGCTGCAGTTTCTTCGGCGTCTGATGACATCTCCACAAAGGCAAACCCACGAGGCCGACCCGTCTCCCTGTCGGTAGGCAAATGAGTGCTTTTAATGGTGCCGTACTCGGCAAAAACTTCTTCCACATCGCTTTTGGTGGCGTCATAGGACAAATTGCCCACATAAATTGACATAGAGATTCTCCAACATGAAAAAGTACATAGAGTTAGATTCGGAGAACCATTTGTAACAAAGATTAACCTGCCGAAAATAAATCTCACCAAACGCTAGCACATGGTTAGTAGTAAGAGTCAAAAATGCAGCAAAAATCAACCTCTGCTTGTATCCGGTTTTACTGGCTCAATCATGAATAGGTGCTGACTGCGCTGTTACTGGGAAATAAACCCGATTCTGAGGATCATGAGTGCTCACTCTGAGCACGTTCATCCTTGGCAATAATAAGGAGCTATAGATTTTAGATTGTGCGTACTTTATACATTGATTTGAGCGGTGACAGTCACAGCAATGATGTCAGCAGCCCCTGACATCGGCTCCAATTTCCAGCCCAGTCGCGCATCATAATCATTCATCATGGTTAAAAATCCCAGCCCTGACATGCTGATATTCTCATCACTGGAGCTAGCTTCTATCTGCTGCACATAGAGATCCTGTAGATCGAAGGCTAGCAGCTTTTCAATAAAGTGCTGTAATTTTTCGGCCCCAGCTTTATCGACACTGTTAGTAGCAAACATGACAGCGATCAGTTCCGGACCCTCCAGAAAATGTACCCCCAGTGTGACCTGCGGGTTAACAGCCTCAAGATTGAATTTTACGGCATTTTCTATGAGTTCATTGGCTACATAACTGATAGAGCTTTTAGCCTCTTCAATGCGTTGTTGCTCGTCAGGGTCGTCTTCATTAAATGGGAGAAAGCCAATAAAACAGTTCGCTAAGAAATAAGCGGATAGGCGCTGATTTTCCCAGAGTTTTTCAATGTCTTCCGATGTGGGCGTAAAGCATATTTCTAAGGAGTTATGTTGATTAGAAGAAATCTCAATAAAATCACCAAAAATTTGATTCATAAGATTGCCCCCTAAGATGCCGATTTGTGATGATCTGATAGATGATCTAGTTAAAGGACCCTTTGACTCACAGGACTTATCGGGTAAACCCGCTATTGGTGAGCTAATGAAAATTACTGTTGTTTGATGACTAACAATGTGATGTCATCGAATATCTTCTGACCACTCATAAAGTGGCGTACATCCTTTATGATAGCTTGCTTGACCTCTTCAGCAGTACTGTTCCAATGCTGGGTGATGACCGTATGCATACGGGTAATACCATACTGCTCTCGGTCTAAGTTATAGGCTTCCGGAATACCGTCAGTGTAGAGTACTATTCCATCTCCAGAGTGTAGTTCGACTGTTATATTATCGATAAAGGCTTTAATGTCATCATCCAGCCCAATGGGGATGCCCAAGTCCATGGTATCAATGCTTTCGATACTGCTATCGGCACGCACTATCAAAATCTCTTCATGCTGACCGCTAATACTGACATGTCTATCGGCATAGTTGAGAATAGCTAAAGTCAAATTCTTTTCGGAATCCATCCGCTGTACATTTTGATAAATGGTGCGGTTGAGGGTGTCTAAGAACTTGATGGGGTCATGCTCTTGGCTTTCTTTTAGGGTTCGCACAGCAGTTTGGGTCATTAGCATCAACATACCGCTTTCGAGTCCGTGGCCTGTGACGTCGCCGATACCTAATGTGACCACTCCCTCAGTTTGTAGTACATCGTAATAGTCTCCGCCGACTTCCTCTGCGGGTTCCATGAATCCGGCAATATCAAGGCCATCCACATTTTTTAGTTCTTCGACCTTGGGCAAGATCATCCGTTGGATTTTTCGGACTACGTCGAGTTCTGCGCCCATCCGTAGGTTTTCGGCTTTGAGTTTGTCATTGAGAGTGCTAATTTTCGCATTAGCATTGGCCAATTCAACGGTACGTTCTTTGACCTTATCTTCTAGGGTTTCAAACGATGTTTTAAGCTGACGGGCCATGCTAGCAAATGAATGGGCTAAGGTCCGTAGCTCGCTGATGGGGCTGGTTTCCATGTCTTGCAGGGTAAGATTGCCATTGGCAATGGCTTCAGAAGCTTGAGTGACGCGCAGTACCGGCTGAGTTAGCCAGCGGGTAATCAGTAGACCAACGCCAATGGCAATACCGAGTGCCAACAGCATCAGGCCGATGGTATTACGGTTATTGGCATAGATCTGCTCCATAAAGTCGGCTTCTGGAATGGCGACTACAATTAACCAATCGAGACCGCGACCATCACGAAAGGGGAGGACCTGGACGAAATGGCGTTGACCCTGGAGTTTAAAGTTGAGCTGTTGCGATCGCAAAATTTCATCTAAACCGCCAAATCGCTTAGAAATATACTGCGTAGTGCCCCGCACGAGCGGATCTTGGCTGTCCACAGCCTGCAAAAACTTAGGGTCTTCCGGATCCCCCAGCATCAACGGTTCATCCACAGAACTAGAAATCAAATGTCCTTTGCGATCGATGACAAACGCCTGACCTGATTTACCAATGTCTAAATCTTGCAAAAAACTACGAAACTCTTCTGGTAGGACAACATCTGCTGCACATACCCCCAACAGTCTTTGCCCTGAGCGATCATAGACGGGTAATCCGGCGGTAATATTGGGCAGTCCAGTGGTAAAAGCAATGTATACATCAGTCCAGACCGGTTGCTGAGCCTGAGTCGCGGCCTGATACCAAGGGCGCTGTCTCGCATCAAATGTAGTCTTGAGCTGGCGGATAAAATAGGTTCTTTCCCCACGGACATTCAATGTATGGTATTGGCGTTTTCCTCTAGTGGCCGCGTTACTATAGGAAAGCTGGAGAGAGCCACCCTCCGGGTCTCGTAAAACACCAAAAAAGTCACCCTGATTATTGCCACAATAAACAAAGGCAACATTGGGTGAAATTCTCATCTGTTGGTACAGCTGAGCTTCTCCGCGAGTCGCATTTTTAACATCTAGAATATTTTGGAGCAATGCCGTTGCATTGAGACGATTGATTTCATGGGGGGTTTCAAAATATCCCTGAAGCTCTCGTTGAATCCGGGCCGAGACCTCCATACGCAGCTGTGACGTGAGGTTTTGGATGGCCTGCTGGCTATTACGAAACGAAAGATAGCCCACTAATCCCACCGTCGTGCAAATCTGAAGCACAAAGGGAACGACCAGTACCCGCCGAATGGGAACACGAAAATTGCTAGGTAATCTACTCATTAAGCGTTTCATGCTTTAAGCCATCGTTGGCTGCGGAGGACAGGATATCTTGCCGTCAGCAATGTAAATTCGCAACAAGTAAGCCAACCCAGGCTACTCCAGGTCTAACCTTAGGCTCGGGAGAAACTTTTGGAGATTTCTCAATGATTTTCTCTGCCAAGGAATATCATGGGACCCTAGAATCACCAGCTGTATGTCTTGCTTTTTACGTAGGGCCAAAACATACTTACACAGCATGCTAATGCCAGAGCTATTGAGAAAAGATAACGTCCTGAAGTCAAGGGTGATCACGTCAGCATCACCGTTGGCCACCTCAGTTAGCAGCTCATTAATCGATGCATATTCCTGGGGACCACCGAGGGCCAATTCACCCTGAAATGTCGTGGTGACGGTATCGGCATTGTGGTGTACAACATAGTCCTTGCCTGTGATTTCTTGGTTTGTCATGTTGAGAGCATTGATTTAGCTGTGTGTGTCAACCTGATTTCGCTATGCTCCCATAGTTTTCTATGTCAGGGGGCATAGAGAAATTATCCTTTACCAAGGCCCTGCTTTATCCTGTACACCTCAACGAGTGATGCCTGAGCTAACTAAGTATGTTCTTGCCTTCAAAGTTACCAAGCATGACTCTGCAAAAATTCTTCTATCGCATCAATGAGACGATCAATCTCTGATTCTGTTGTGAAATAGTGGGTGCAAGCTCTGACACAGCTCGGTGACAACAGGGTGCGCAGATAGAACTGTCGCGTTTCGAGGTAAACCACTAGTTTTTGATGCAGCGTCGGAGCAGGAGCGCCGTTTTGAAAGATTCGAAACGATACTAAGCCAGATTCTGGAGGAGACTTTAGCAAACACCGAACCGAGCGTAGGCTGTTGAGCTTACCCCACAGAGAGCTGCTGAGCTGACAGATCCGAAAATAACGCTCTTCGGTGGTGCCCCAGTCATTGTGGGTTGCGATCGCAACCCGTAAGCCACTACACAATGCCACATTGGACGTGGACACCTCATAGCGTCGCGCATCGGGCTCCCAACCCGTGGGCTGCCCCTCTGTGCCAAGCGTAATGCCGCGCCAGCCAATATAAGTCGGGGATAGCTCTGCCATCGCCTCAGGTCTAACGTAGAGACCACCCAGACCCGCCGGGCCACAGTACCATTTGTGCCCGGTAAACGCATAAAAATCCACGCCTGTCTTCGCCAGCTGCAGCGGCAACATCCCCACTGACTGGGCCGAATCAGATAGGACTCGCACTGGCTGGGGCCGCTCGTGGCAGAGCTGACAGATAGCTTTTAACGGCAGCACCTGGCCTGTGTTCCACAGAATGTGGCTGATGACCAACAGCCGGGTCGTAGGACGCAGATGGGCTTGAATTGTGCTGACTGGGTCAGCAGAGTTGAGCTGACTAAGGTGGGGAAAGATGCTGAACTCGATGCCATAACGTCGCTGCAGCTCTTGTACGGTGGCAATGATGCCAGGATGTTCGCAGTCAGACAGCAGAATATGATCGCCGCTGCGCCAGGGCAGCCCCCACAGGGCAATGTTGCAACCGACGGTGACATTTTCAGTTAAGGCCAGGGTCTGGGGCGAAACACCTAGATCGTCTGCCAACATCCGACGTGTTTCCACACCCTCTGCACGCATCCACTGGTAGACCTTGCTCCCAAAGGGGCCACGGGTCTGAATCGTTTGATGGGCTGAGTGAATAGCCGCTAGAGCCGCCTCTACCATAGGCCCCTGACCACCGTAGTTAAAGTAGGCTTTGTTTTGCAGGGCTGGCACTCTCTGCCGATATTGCGCAATACTGACACTCATGCAGGCGTCACCACGTCAGTTAAAGATTTATCAAGTTTAATCTATTGTGTAAGGATTACTTTGTCTGTAGCCTCAAGCGTTGTGGCCAAGCATTTTGGGAGATTACAAGTCATTCCTGATCGATGAAGATCAGGCTTGAACGTATTTACTATCAGACTGGGTAAATTGTAAAAGAGATTACTGTTCTGCATTGATCAACGGAAATCAACTAATGCGCCTTTCACGCTCAATTTTGCTAGGGTTAGCAGCCCTAACCCTGACTAGCTGTGGTCCTTCAACGGTAGCTCAGTGCAACGCATTTGCCGATGTGATTAACCAAGCTCAGGTGTTTAAGGATGAGTTTGAATCCGAGATTGATAGCTTTACTCAGCAGGCTCAAGGGGCTGAAAGTTTAGGTGATATTCAAACCGCAGCCAGTCAGTACATCGACGCAGTCGATAAAGTGGTAGTTAGCATTGATGGCATGGTTACCAGCTTAAATGATCTAGATCTAGCTGATGAACAACTATCCGAGTATCGCGATGGCTATGCTGGCATTATTTCCGGTTCGGCTCAAGAGTTAGAGGTGGCGGGTGAAGCCATGCAGCTGGTGGCCGATGCGGAATCTGAGGCCGATTTAAGCAATGTGTTAGAGGAATTTCAAAACAAGGCCAACACTGCGTTTACCAAGCTACAGACCCTGTCTCAAGATGAGGCCACATTGGTCAGTGATATCAACACCTACTGCGGTGCTGAGGCCCCGATTGGGGAGACCGATACCCCTGCTGGAGAGACCGAAGCCCCCACTGGGGAAACTGAGACGCCTACTGGGGATACGGAAACCCCTGCGCCTGACGCTGAATAACCGCTCCATTCTCTACCCGACGCACGATAGAATCAGAGGCGCTGCTTGCTGAATCTTTCGTCATGGCTACGTCTTCTGCCGCTTTGCTCATTGAAACCGATGCTGCTGCCCACCAGGCTTGGACCCTTTCCCCTGGGGGAAAAGGGCTGCAGGGACGGTTGCAGGTGCCTGGCGATAAGTCCATTTCCCATCGCTCTTTGATGCTGGGGGCGTTAGCCAGCGGTGAAACGCGGATCAAAGGCCTGCTTTTAGGCGAAGACCCCCGACGCACCGCAGCCTGTTTTCAAGCCATGGGGGCCAAGATTTCAGATCTTGACGCTGAATGGGTGACGGTGACAGGGCTGGGAGTGGGACAGCTCCAAGAACCCACAGCGGTTTTGGATGCGGGTAACTCAGGGACGACACTACGGCTCATGCTGGGGGTGTTGGCGTCTCAACCGGGTCGGTTTTTTACGGTGACCGGGGATGACTCGTTGCGATCGCGACCCATGGCCCGCGTAATTACCCCCCTAACGGCCATGGGAGCCCAGATCTGGGGTCGTGATCATAATCAGCTAGCCCCCCTAGCAGTCCAAGGCTCGGCGCTCTCACCGATCCACTACCAGTCCCCTATTGCCTCAGCCCAGGTAAAGTCATGCATCCTGCTGGCGGGATTGTCGGTGGATGGCGACACCACGGTCACCGAGCCCAGCCTCTCGCGAGACCATAGCGAACGCATGCTCAGGGCCTTTGGTGCCAACCTGACAGTCGATCGTGAGGCCTGTCGGGTCACACTACACGGTCCTAGCCAGCTCCAGGGGCAGACTGTGATCGTTCCTGGCGACATTAGCTCGGCAGCCTACTGGATGGTGGCTGCAGCCATCGTCCCCGGTTCGGACCTGGTGATTGAAAATGTCGGTGTCAACCCCACACGTACCGGTATTTTAGAAGCCCTGCAGCAGATGCAGGCCGATATTACCTTAGAAAATAGCCGTGAGGTCACTGGGGAACCCGTCGCCGATATCCGGGTGCGGACTAGCCAGCTCAAGGCCTGTACCCTGGCCGGTAGCTTGATTCCTCGATTGATTGATGAAGTACCGATTTTAGCGGTGGCGGCTTTGTTTGCCGACGGCATCACCCGGATTGAGGATGCGGCGGAGCTGCGGGTAAAAGAAAGCGATCGCATTGCCGTGACCGCCAGCCAGCTCAATCGTTTAGGGGCTTCGGTGAGCGAGCTGCCCGATGGCTTAGAGATTCAGGGTGGCGCTAGCCTCACCGGTACTGATGTGGATAGCTTTACGGACCATCGTATTGCCATGAGCCTAGCCATTGCGGCTTTGCGAGCCCAAGGCACCACCACGATTCGACGAGCAGAAGCTGCCGCTGTATCCTATCCGCCCTTTGCCCAAACCCTTGAGCAGTTTGCCCTTTAAGCATTGTCCTTGGCCGCTGACAGGGTGGACCGCTGCCTCAAAATTAGGTTCATAAAAGCGCTGTGAGTATCAATCCCGTTCTGTAGCGGGCACTCTAGGGCCAATGTTGCCTCCCCTAGAAATTTCTATGGGCTATCCATTGCCCTGCTCTTGAGTGGGTTCAAAAAGTAGTATCTATGCAGAAGATTTTACTCATTGGGTCATCAACGTTACCACCAGCGATCACCGTACAGAGCATTGAGGCCGCTGGCTACAGCGTAGAACATGCAGCAACAGGAACGGCTGGGTTAGCACTGGCCCATGCCCACAATCCCAATTTAGTCATCTGTCATTGGGCGTTACGAGACGGCAACGGTCATCAGGTATTGCAGCAAATGCGTCGGGATAGTCAGCTGGCGGTGATCCCATTTATCTTGCTAAGCGGACTCTATGATCACAGACATCTTCGACACACCATGCAGCTGGGGGCCGATGACTGTTTGCTCTATCCCTTTTCCCATGAGGCACTGCTGGATGCGATCGCAGCGCGTCTAAAACAGCAGCAGGCGATTAGCAACCATTATCTCGGTCATTTAAGGCTGGCAGCAGAGCACTTCAACCGCCTTTCTTACTACGACAGTCTGACCACACTGCCCAATCATCTGCTATTTGAGCAACGCTTTACCCAGCTGATTCAAACCTCCACCGCACCAGTGGCCCTCCTATCCCTGAGTTTGGACCGGCTTCGACAGATTAACAATATTTTGGGCTACCCAGCCGGTGATAGCCTTTTGCAATCAGCCAGTCATCGTCTGCAAGCCTGTTTACCCACCAATACGACTCTCGCACGTCTGACGGGTAATCAGTTTGCCATTGCCCTGGGCCACATAGAACGCCTTGCAGTCGTTAGACAGCTAGCAACAGAGCTAATGGATGCCCTGAGCCGTCCTTTTTCACTACCGGGGCATGAAGTATTTATTACCGCTAGCCTTGGCGTAGCTATGTATCCAGACCATAGCCAAGACCTACCCACTCTAATGCGCCAAGCCGATGCAGCCCTAGAATATGCCAAACGCCAAAAAAGTAGCTATTGCCAGTTTTATCAATCCGATATGACTGTTGCCACTGAATATCAAATTCGGTTAGAAACCTGGCTACGCTATGCCCTCGAACGGGATGAGTTTGAAGTCTATTACCAGCCGCAGCTCAATTTACGCACAGGCCGAATCGAAGGTGCCGAGGCCTTGATCCGGTGGCATCATCCCCAAAAAGGCGACATTTCGCCAGGGCTGTTTATTCCCCTGGCGGAAGAGACCGGACTGATCATTTCCATCGGCCAGTGGGTATTGGAAACTGCCTGTCATCAAGCTCGCCAGTGGCAGGATATGAACCTGGGCCTGCGCCATATGTCAGTTAATCTATCCAGTGTTCAATTTAATCAAGGCAGGCTTAGCCAGCAAGTAGCCCAGACACTGCAAGACAGTGGCCTATCGCCCCATATGCTAGAGCTAGAAATTACTGAAACAGCGCTGATGCAAGATGCCAATGCAGCGATCAGAACCTTAAATGAGCTGAAAGAATTAGGCATGCGTTTAGCCGTAGATGACTTTGGTACCGGGTATTCATCCCTCGGCTATCTACAAAAGCTGCCCATTGATACCCTCAAGATTGATAACTGTTTTGTCCGTGGTGTTACCACTGACCGTAAAAACCAGGCCATCCTCAAGTCAGCTATCCAAATGGGGCACGATCTGGGCTTATGTATTATTGCGGAAGGCGTGGAAACCATGGATGAGCAGTCTCTTCTAGAAACCTATCAATGTGATTTTGCCCAGGGATACTTGATTGGCAAACCAATGAGTGCTCAGGGGCTGCAGGCGTATTTAGAACAGCGTTTACCCCTGGTCAGTTTAGCCTCATAGTTTTCAACCATGGGACTCTATCCCCACCGTAATTTTGCGAGGGCGTTGGGGAAAAATAAAGACACACCTATACAGTAAATGTTATGAAGCGGCGGCGCTTAGGCCAGACCCTTAACGGCTAGCGAGCTACCATAGCGTTGACTCTAATATCATGCTGAGGCAGCAAGATGATGGGGGTACTGCTCAATAAAAAACGTTTCTGGGTTGCGGGTTAGGCAAAAATTTATGTGGCGACAGTGGCAAAAGGCTAAGAACTATCTCCATAGCGTACAGGCATACCAGGATATGAGCCCTGATCTGTCCATGCGTCGGCAGGTTAATCAGTTTCTACGTCAGCATCGTCGTCCTTTATCCCAGGCCGCGTGGTGTGATGAATGTCATCGAGCTACCCGATCTCCAGACGACATATTGCTGTTTATTTATCGCTCATTAGAAGCCTATTCCGGTATTGAGTTTAATCGAGTCAGACCCCATGATCGTCTGGTGGATGATTTGCAGTTTCCTCTGGTGTGCTGGTTTGATTGGTCGATGACCTTTTGTGATGATGTGGTCGCTCAGTTTGGCATCGATATTAGCGACTGCTTTGATGAAACGTGTGTTGAGACCCTGGCCGATTTGATTCTTTATTTAGAGGCACAGCTAGGAAATGCACCTTCATTTTGAAATTCTGAGACTTTCTTTAACAAACACAAGCAAGCCTTGCTAGCACTGGACAAGGTTTATTACAGACCAAGACTAACTTGATGAAGTCACCACGGCATTGCACTAAAATATAACCGGCACTCTTACCGTATTAGTCTTGCCATGCCTAGAACCCAGCGTAACGACAACTTCATCGATAAGTCTTTTACGGTCATGGCCGATATGATCCTAAAGATGATGCCGACCAAAAAGCAGGCAAAAGAAGCGTTTGCCTACTATCGTGACGGTATGTCTGCCCAAGCCGATGGGGAGTATGCAGAAGCCCTAGATAATTACAGCGCCGCACTTGAGTTGGAAGAAGATCCCTACGACAAGAGCTTTATTCTCTACAATATGGGACTCATTCACGCCAGTAATGGTAAGCACGATGAAGCACTAGAGAAGTATGAAGCAGCGATGGGCCTGAACCCTCGGATGCCTCAGGCCCTCAATAATACGGCGGTTATCCATCATTATCGAGGTGAGCAAGCAGAAGCCTCTGGGGATACTAAAGCCGCTGAGGCCCTATACGATAAAGCAGCTAGCTACTGGCTAGAAGCGATGCGGATGGCTCCCAATAATTACATTGAGGCGCAAAACTGGTTGAAAAATACAGGGCGGATGCCAGCGGATGTATTCTTTTAATCGGTTGGCTTGCTGACTTAGGACATTTCTGGCAAAAGAGCTACCAGTTTTCAAGCCCCCAAACCCCCTATTTTGTGGGCTTTGAGCTTTGCGTTCCCATTGAACGATGAACATTACTCATCATACTTTTCTCACTTATCCCCAATGATTGATTTAGAACAGGTCCGTAAGGTCGCGCTATTGGCTCGACTCGATCTGACTGAGGCAGAAGAGCAGCAGTTTACGGAACAGCTAAGCGGCATATTAGACTATGTGCAACAGCTCAATGAACTCAACACTGACAATATTGAGCCGACCACACGGGCGATTGAACTCAGTAATATCACCCGTCAAGACGAGCTGACTCAATTTGAAGAGCGGGAGTCTATTTTAGAAATTGCACCGGATCGTGAGGATGACTTTTTTAAGGTGCCTAAGATTTTAGGGTAATTGCCCATTCATTGGGGGTATGTCGTTTAAGGGGGCGTTCCATGGAACGCCCCCTTAAAAATTTTAATTACCCAAATCGCCTAAAAAACGGAGGTAGTCGTTGCTCATTTCTTTGACGGCGGCCTCATAAAATTGTTGGCCATGATCTGGGGTGGCTAGGTCTGGATTAGAGCCCATGCGGCCATCTGGATAGAACCGACGGAAATCGGCAGCGCCATAAATACGGTGACCAGAGGGAGCTACTTGGGGCTCCAAGGGCGCGGATTTGATGGACTCAGGATAGGCATATTGGGTCAGGGCCACTTCGCTAGGGGTGGCGTGGGATCCTTCCTGGTCACCGTAAAGTTCTTTGGCTAGGGTATAGACGGAGCGACACATAAACCAGTTGGCAAGTTTGCAGCGGACCTGGTCGGCTCCGGCAATATGGAGATCCGCTAGGGTGGCATAGGTTTCAGAAAAGGCGGCTTTGAGGGTGGCCATGTTGCCCCCGTGGCCGTTGATAAAGTAAAAGCGGGTAAATCCTGCCCGAGCTAAGGGCCTGAGATAATCCTGGATGACGGCAATGAGAGTACTGGGTCGTAGGCTCATGCTGCCGGGAAAGGCGGTGTGATGTAGAGCCATGCCCACATTGATAGTGGGGGCGACTAGGGCTCCGGTTTGCTTGCCGACACCCACTGCAATCGTTTCTGCACAGATAGCGTCGGTGCCAATCAGTCCCGTGGGACCATGTTGCTCGGTGGAGCCGATCGGCAAAATGATGCCTTGCGATCGCAATAAATAAGCCTCCACCTCAGGCCATGTACACAGCTGCAATTTCATAATTGATCTCCGTCACCGATAGCATGCTTATTTCTAGTGGTCAAATTTCAGTCCCCTCCCTTAAGCTATAAGCTGTGGTTACTGACCACATGGTCGCCTAGATGACGGGTAGATTTCTATGCTACATCGCAAGATATACCAACTCTCCTGCGACGGTCGAGAGGTGTGGGTGTTTTTGAGAGATCAGCATCGCTGGATTGAACGAGCCAAAATTTTAAATATCGAAGGCGATCTCGTCACCCTGCGCTATGAAACCGAAGAGGACGACGAGTGCTGTTCCTGGGAAGAGATGGTACGACTGGAAAGCATTGGTGCCATCCAGCAAAAGCTGGCCACCGTGCCTAAAAATGATAGGGAAATAGTTATTTCAGATGATTGTCCCACATCTGAACAGATTCACGAGTAGACGCGTTGGCCCTAACCGCTACCGAGGCTGAAATTCTGGACAGTAGCCGTCAGGGGCCACAATCTTGCCAAACAGCGGCGACTGGATCTGCTGGCAGCTACGCTGCTGATAAAACTGGCAGTTGTCACAGACGGCGCGATCGGGAGCTAAACGGTTGGTCATGGCTGTCAGCTCAGACGGGTCCACCCCGCGCAGTACTAAATTTTCACCTTGCCAGTGGGCTTCGATGATGCCGGTTTCAGCAAAGCTTTGCCAGCGAACATCGGTGGAAATGGTAGGAGGCAGTTGGATAGAAACCTGGACTGGAGAGTCATTAACCGTACCCTCAAAGGTGAGCTCCTGAGGCGGCGGTGGTGATGAAAACTGCGTTCCCAAAAACAGAGATAAGGGATTTCCCGGTAGGGGAATATGGAGCTGGTAACGACTGTGGAGCGACTCTAAATTGGCAAGGGCGCTGAGGTTTTCTAACTGCCCATGGACCAGGACAACATGGCGCGGGCGGAGATTATGGATCAGCTGGGTAGTGCCGTCGCCGTCGCAATGGCTATAAAGCTGGTAGGTTTCTAGCTGGACCGTGCCCGATGTGGTCGTATTCTTGAAACTATCAAACCAGTCGTAGGCTGGACCGTAGGTATTGACTTGGGCCTGCCATGCGCGCAGATCGGCGTGCTCTGGCAAAAAGACACTCCAGGCACCCCGATAACGCTGACAGTAGAAGTCAGCGGGGGTGGCCGGATGTACTAACAGGACGGCAGGGGCTTCGATGGTATTACCCTCTGGCGTGTTGAGTAGCTTAGGCAAGGGTTTAATGGTGGGATTAACCCGCTCATCCCAAAAAATAGACTGGTGTTGGGCAAAGTTTTGGACGTTGCGAGGAAAGGTGTCGGGATGATGCTCTAATAGCTGCAAATAGGCGTCACAGCTGTGGACGAGGGCCGGATCTACCCAAATAGTCAGGGGCTGCCCGGTAAAATGATAGTGACTGCGCCAAAGCATTAGCAGCTCCTGACCCAGACCCACCAGCGGGACAGGAAACACGACACAGCGGGATTGATCCAGGTGCGATCGCAACCGCTCTATCAGCTTATTTTCTTGGTAGCGACGATTGGGATACTGCGTAGCCCCCAGCGTGCCCTCAACGATTAGCACGTCCGGATTTAGCCCTCGCAGTGCAGACAGGGGTAACCCCTCCACCAGCCGGGTACTGGAGAGAAAACAATCGCCTGTATAAAAAACTCGACGGGATTGATTGTTGTGAGCATAGGTCAACAGCACACAGGCGGCCCCCGGCAGATGCCCTGCGGGCCATAGCTCAATGGTAAGATTAGCGGCCACCTCTACGGGGCTACGCCACGACAATACTTGAATAGTTGGGACTAAGTCCCTATCCGTTAGCAGGGAGCTGGTGGCGGCTGTGGCGTAAATGGGCACTTGGGGCCACCGCTGCTGCAAGAGACCCAAACCTCGCCCATGGTCGGGGTGGGCATGGCTGCAAATTACCAAATCCGGTGGCCGCGACTGCTCTAGGGAGTCTAACGTGCTTAAGCCACAGTCCAAAAGCACCCGATGGGGGCCTATAGAGAGTCCTAAACTAACGCCTTCACGATCATGGCCGACGCCATAGGGATAACAAACGACGGTGTCTCCATCGGTGGTGTTTGTTGCTCCTGGCGGTGGCAAAACAGCATCAGCCCCCATCGGCTTAGATGGGCTAACGGCAGCGGTGCCTAGTGGGCAGAGCCATTGCCATGGTAGTCATCAGAGTCATAAAAGCCATTTTGGGTGCCAAAAAACAGGCACGCTACTGAGAAAACAATGGCTAAAACTGGCAAGATTGCTTTTATATCCACGGATGGTAATTCCTTAAGTACTAAAGCGCACGCTGAGTGCAAATCTATGGGCAGTCGAACGATTGGACAAAATGACCAATCCGCTCTTTGGATCCTAACAAGTTCATTGCGGAATGCAATCCTAGATGCCCGGACTGTTACATAACTGTTATTTACTGCACTGTTATTTACTGCAATACTATCTGCCACCTGATGATTACTGCTGACTGGTGCGATCGCAATACCCTCCAGGTGGCGCCTGACCTAATCGGCTGTACCCTGGTCCGTCAGCTTCAGGGCCAGATCCTACGGGGGCGGATTGTCGAAACCGAAGCCTACTGTCCTGACGATCCCGCCTGCCATGCCTATCGAGGGAAAACCCCCAGCAACGCCGCCATGTTTGGACCGCCAGGGCACAGCTATGTTTACCTGATTTACGGCATGTACCACTGTTTTAATGTGGTGACCGAAGCCGCTAATACAGGCAGTGCTGTCTTGATTCGTGCGATTGAGCTGAGCAATCTGCCACCGGGGTTAGATCCAAAGTACGTCCGCCAGGGCCATCGAGTCGCAGCCGGACCTGGTAAGCTCTGTCGCACGCTCTCCATCAACCGCCGTCACGATGGCCTAGCCTTGATCCCATCGCATCAGCTGTGGCTCGAACACCGCTCGCCCACGTTTCAACAACAGCTAGACCAGGGGCAGCAAAACTTGATTCAAACTACCCGCATTGGCATT
This sequence comes from Leptolyngbya cf. ectocarpi LEGE 11479, assembly GCF_015207065.1. Classification (GTDB taxonomy): domain Bacteria; phylum Cyanobacteriota; class Cyanobacteriia; order Phormidesmidales; family Phormidesmidaceae; genus Leptothoe; species Leptothoe ectocarpi. The sequence goes on from NZ_JADEXP010000029.1 coordinate 19,606, forward strand.
TCCAAAGCGGCTGAGCGGCCCTGGCGCTGGTATCTCAAGGACCACCCCAGCGTTTCTAAACGCTAGGCATCTACAGCACAATTTCCTTGCCGCGATTAGTAAACTCCACCTGGTCCACTTGCCAGGATGGGTTCTGCATCAGGGTCTCTTCCAAACCACCAAACAGTCCCTGCTGTTCGCAGCTAGATAGCGATAAAAACTGCCGCTCAGAATCTTCTGCCAGGCGCAGGTCCACCGTTGCCTTACTATTCTCAACCTTGACTCGGTAGCCCGACAGCTTAAATGCTTCAAATTCATGGCGCTCAAGCACCTCACCCACGGCCCCAGACATAGGTTCTGCGGCTGGCACCTCTACCGATTCCGCTTTAAAGTTGCTGCAGCTGTCATCCATCACATAGATCGAAACTGCTACCATTTCAGGCTTCGTATCGGTCGCCGGGGCTGTATCATTCGCCTGGCTTTCTACGGTTGGAGTGTCCGCTGTTGCCTTGGGATCGTCAGCCGTCGTTTTTTCATCGTCTACCGTTTCCTCAGCAGGGCTTTCTACGTCGGCTGGCGGGGGCTCAGTAATGTCAGTGGCACCATTACAGCCTGCAATGGTCACCCCCACGGCCACAAATAAACCTAACAATACCTTTGGGAACCGCACCATTGAATGAAATACTAAGTAGAGATTATATTCATATCCTACAAACTGAGGTATACAACTGTCCCTAAAGTGTGACACTTTGCATTAACCTCAGACGTTCGCTCTCGTCCCCTATTCAATTTTTGGCTGTTTATGGCCGACAATCTTTGGAGTCGTCGCCACATTCTTTCGTTAGAAGATTTCACCCCCGGTGACTATCAAACCATTCTCCAAACGGCAGCTAGTTTTCGTGAAGTCCTTTCCCGCCGTACTAAAAAGGTCCCAGCGCTACAGGGCCAAGTCATTACCAATCTTTTCTTTGAACCGTCTACCCGGACGCGCAGCAGTTTTGAGCTAGCGGCTAAGCGTCTGTCTGCAGATATTCTTAATTTTTCTCCAGGTAGCTCATCGCTCAAAAAAGGAGAAACCATTCTAGATACGGCCAAAACCTATCTGGCCATGGGGACTAATCTGATGGTCATTCGCCATCAACAGGCGGGGGTGCCTGCCATCATTGCCCAAGAAATGGATCGCATTAACGCTGGAGTGGGAGTGCTGAATGCTGGTGACGGTCAGCATGCCCATCCATCCCAGGCATTGCTAGATTTGTTTACGATTTGCCGTAGCTTGGATGCCGCTAATCCCCAGATCCAGCATCTCCAAGGGAAAAAAGTAGTGATTGTGGGAGATATTTTGCACTCGCGGGTGGCTCGTTCTAATATCTGGAGCCTAACGGCCTGTGGGGCGGAGGTGCATCTTGTCGCTCCACCCACCCTGCTGCCCAAGCATTTTTTAGAGGCGTTTAATCGACCGGTGAGGTCTGATGATGGGGCTGATGACAGCGGGGAAGGTGCGATCGCGACTCGCCAGCTCCATCTTCACTGGCAGCTAGAACCAGCGTTAGAGAATGCCGACTTTGTGATGGCACTGCGTCTACAGCATGAACGCATGAGCCAGCATCTGCTCCCTAGCCTGCGGGAATACCACCAGCAGTTTGGGATCACCCGTGAGCGGTTGCAAGCATGCCATCCTAACGTGAAAATTATGCACCCTGGCCCCACGAATCGAGGGGTGGAACTAACCTCAGACCTGATGGATGATCCTCAGCTCAGTCTCGTTCCCATGCAGGTGACCAGTGGTGTGGCCACGCGCATGGCACTGCTGTACCTGATTGGGGGTGTCAAGTAGCCCAGTCCTCACCATGACACCGCAGGCGATATTATTGATAGTCGGAAAGAGTTGGTGCTGCGGTTGCGGATTAGGCTTGACCTAATCTGAGGAAAGTCCGGGCTCCTAAAAGGTCAGGCTTGCTGGGTAACGCCCAGTGCGGGTGACCGTGAGGATAGTGCCACAGAAACATACCGCCAATGGAAAGGCGGAAGGCGGAAGGCGGAATTTAAACTCATCCTTCATCCTTCATCCTTTCACAGGTAAGGGTGCAAAGGTGCGGTAAGAGCGCACCAGCAGTATCGAGAGGTACTGGCTCGGTAAACCCCGGCTAGGAGCAAGGTCGCAGGGGGCATGGTTGACCTTTTTCCAGCCCCGCTTTTGGTGTACCGCTAGAGGCAACTGGTAACAGTCGTCCCAGATAGATAACCGCCCGTTGATGTCGGCCGACATTAGCGAGAACAGAACCCGGCTTACGGCTGACTCTTTCCATTTTTTAGTTTTGTACAGAGTTTTGTACGGATTGTACAGTTTGTATGCGCGCAGGAGGGTGGGCACAGCCCATCAAATAACGGTGAATGGTCGGTAGCCACAAAACAATAAGCAGTGAACAAGAGGATGGACAAGGGGCCATAGGAGAGCGCCGACGGCGGCAGTTGGCAACGTTTGTCACGACGTTAGGATTGGCCGATAGCACGTTTGTACACTGGGAGCTGCTACATCAGGCGCTGGTGGATATTTCGCGCTCGGCCGCTCAGAATAACGAAGTGTTGGAATTTTTAGGGGATGCGGCCCTGCGGTTGGCAGCAGCTGAGTTTTTGCAGGAAACCTATCCTCAAATGTCGGTGGGAGAGATGGCAGCGGTGCGATCGCAGCTGGTTAGCGATCGCACCCTGGCAATTTTGGCTAAAGACTATGGCTTCAGCCGCTATTTGCAGATCTCCTCCAGTGCAGCGGGGGACCAGGCTGGCCAAAGCTCCCGACTGGCTGATGCCTTCGAAGCCGTGCTGGGGGCGCTCTACCTGAGTACCCACGACCTCAGCCTGATTCGCCCCTGGCTTGATGCCCACTTTGAGCGACTGACCCACACCATCAAAAACGACCCGGCCCGCCACAACTACAAGGCGGCCCTCCAGGAACTCACCCAGGCCCATAGCAAACAGCTGCCTGAGTACACCGTCTCGGAAATTAGCCAGCGCCACGGCGATCCTGAGCGTTTTTATGCACGGGTCCAGTATCAGGGCAAACTGTGGGGAGACGGCAAAGGCCCCTCGATCAAACAGGCTGAACAGCGCGCTGCCCAGCAAGCCTATGAGCAGCTGGAGCCGTTGATTACCAGTCAATAAGCAGAAATAAGCAAGCACTACGGCCAATGGAGCAAAACAGAGGGCAAATCCAGCTAGCGCTGATGGGGGTGGGGCGTTGGGGCACCCACCTACTGCGCAATTTTTTAGCCCATCCCCAGATCCAGGTGCGGGCTGTGGTCGATCCGTGCGCCGAGCAGTTGACGGCCACAGCCGAGAAATTTAACCTAGATGATGCTGTAATCTTGTTAACCTGCTGGGAAGATGCCCTGGAGATCGCAGACTTAGATGCCGTTGCGATCGCAACACCCGCCACGACCCACGAAGCTATCGTTACAGCGGCCCTGCAGCGTCAGCTCCATGTCCTGTGTGAAAAGCCGCTCACTCTCACCGCTGCCACATCCGCTGATCTCTGCACTCTGGCCCAGCAGCAAAATCGACAGCTGTTGATCGACCATACCTATCTCTTTCATCCTGCTGTTACCGAGGCCAGGGCAAACCTCAACCGCCTGGGTACCCCGCGCTACGGCTATGCGGCTCGCACCAACCTGGGGCCTGTGCGTCGAGATGTCGATGCCCTTTGGGATCTGGCGATCCATGACATCGCCATTTTTAATCACTGGCTGGAGGCCGCCCCCATCCGTGTCCAAGCCCAGGGGCTGAGCTGGCTGCCACACTTCGAGCAGCCCCTAGCCGATGTGGTCTGGTGTCGTCTGCACTATGCCAGCGGTTTTGAAGCGATAATTCATGTCTGCTGGGCCAATCCCCACAAACAGCGGCAGTTAAGTTTAGTTTGCGATCGCGGCAGCCTCCTCTTGGATGAAATGCGTCCCGATGCCCCCCTCTATCTCCACCTGGGTCATCCAGCATCCGACACATTTGCTCCCCAGGCGTTAGACGCCATTCCCTTGGCTGTGCCCAACCAAGAACCCCTAGCCACTATGTGTGATCATTTTGTGCAAACCGCGCTCACGAACCAAGTCTCTCCAATTTCCTCAGGCAGGGTCGGGACCACCCTAGTTGCTATCCTAGAAGCCCTTTCCCAATCCCTGGCTCAAACGGGTGCATGGGTATCTTTGGCAGCGGCTCCAGGCTGAACTAGCCCTCCACCTTGTGGCCCACCAAAATCTGCTCGGTTGCTTCAGTCCCGTCTCCAGAGGGTTCAGCCTGATCCAGCTCGCCATGGTTGGCCAGCAGCGGCAGCACCACCGTTACCGCTGTTCCTTGATTGACCCCGGCACTGTGGAGACCGATGCTGCCCCCCATCAGTTTCATAAAGTTTTTCGAAATCGCCAGACCTAACCCCGTCCCTTCATAGGAACGCGTATGGGTACCGTCCACCATCACAAAGGGATGAAAGAGTTTTTGTTGATCCTTGGGCTCAATGCCAATGCCTGTATCTTGAATGGTGACACTCACCCGAGGAGCCGGAATGGCGGTAGAGTCATCCTGCTCAGATGCATCCCCCGCCTTCACCACATCAATCGTGGCGCTAATGCTGCCCTCGTGGGTAAATTTAACCGCGTTGTAAACAATATTGAGGAGTACCTGCTTCAGCTTATCGCCATCCCCTTTCACCCAAATCGGATCTGACTTTTTGGGGCGGTGCAAGGTCAAGCCCTTCTGCTGAATCTGCAAAGCCTGCATATCCAGCACATCATGGACGATGTCATCAAGGTTCAACGTTTCTAAATCAAGGCTGACAGTACCTGATTCAATTTTGGCAATATCCAAAATATCATTGATAATTTTAAGCAGGTGGATCGCTGCATTATCAGCCCGTTCTAGAAACTCCAGCTCTTCTTCGCGATCGTCACAGCAGTCATCTCGCACCAAACGAATGCAGCCAATGATGGCATTGAGGGGGGTGCGCAGCTCGTGGGACGTATTGGCCAAAAACTCATTTTTTAGCTGGTTGGCCATCTGGGCATTTTCCCAAGCCTGCCGCAGTTCCTGAGCCCCCCCTTCTAAACGACGCAGCATCCGTTCGAGCACTTTACCGAGGTAGTCCAGTTCCCAAATACTCCGATTGGGGGGAGCGGCCTTCACACCCGACGAGAGATCTTGAACCTGCTGGGTGTAATGAATCAGTCGCTCCACCGGTAATGACAGACTACGGGCTACATAGAGTGCTAACAGCGCATTGGCCCCCAGCAACCCCAGCGTCAGTAAAAACAAAATCATCCGGATTTCGCCTAACGCATGGAGCGCCTGATCAATCGGTGTCACTGCTAATACATTCCAGGTTTGGGTCTGACCGGTTGAAATCGGCAATTCCGCACCGCTATACCCCGCCAACCACTCATCCCCGGTCTCCAACAGGCTGAACAAATGTAGGGTGTCCTTATTCCCCACACGAATACTACTGATGATGCTTTCAAATCGGTCAGCTCCGTTAAGATCATCCACCGATAACCCCACTAGCTCTGGATTGGGATGGGTAACCACAATACCGTTGGGGTCAATAATGACGGTTTTACCCACCAGTGAACGGGGATTGGTATCTTCTAGCTGAGTAAACCCAAGCTGGGCAGAGAGGGTATAGCGTAGCTTGCCGGTCGGTTCGTAAATCGGTGTCGCCACAGTCAGGTCGAGCAGCGAGGGATGCATCCTCGGCTCTACAGTGCCTGTTGATAATGCGTCTGATAATGCGTCGGGACTACTCTGTTTAGGACTGTCTAAGTCCACTAAATAAAAATCTGAGTTGCCATTGGGCGTCTGCTGCCATGGCAGCTGCAACGGTGTTGGCAGCAACGGTGTTTTACAGGTGGTCGATACCACCGTGCCTGTTTTAGCTTCAGTCAGCTCTAAACAACCGACGCGATGGGATGCCACCTTGCTATAACGGCTAAGAGCACCAGCAACTGCATTCAAATCACCCGTTTTTAAAGCTTGGCTATCGGCCAGCAGTAAAAGTTCAGACTCCACTGCCCGCACACTGTCCTGTAGTCCAGTCGCTTTGTTAATGGCACTACTCGTTAAATTTTGCCGGGCAGTTTCCAGTAAGCTACTACGTGCCTTACGCAGGGTAATCGCCTGCCCCAGAAGTAGCACAGGCGTGCTCAGCAGTAAGATACGCAGGATCAGTAACCGGCGAAATGAAAGGGGACGCTTAGCCATAAACCGCTAACAACTTAAATAACCGTCGCTGATGTCAACAGGAAACGCAAATACATGGATGTCAAGTCGTAGAAATAACGCACAAGAATGCTTACTCCGCAGTCTAGCCAACGGTGAGCGATATCGTCACAGTCCCATGTTATTTCGATGGTATATCCCGGAGGAAACCACCATTCACCAGTGTCAGATCTCAGGACAGCCGTACTCACGACCTTGTAACGACCGATACCGGTATTAACACCCACTTAGTTTATCGACTGGTTTTACCTAGCTACCGGCTACACTGCCAAAAGTTGAAATAGCACTCACATAGATGAAGCCTTATCAAAGGTAGCTTAATCAGCTGCAAGCGAATAATTTAGGGTACTTTACTCTTAGTTAAGAACATGTCACTGTCAGATTTTCAGGCTAGTTTAGACGCTAAGTCTTTCTCCCCTCATGATCGCCCCCATGTCACAGCGATTGTAGCTATGAGTGCTGATGGCAAAATTAGCGATGTTGATCGTACAGCTGCCCGATTTCCCTCGCCCCACGATCAGCAGCATCTCGAACAGTGTTTAGCGACGGCTGATGCCACCTTATTTGGCGCCGGTACTCTGCGCGCCTATGGCACTACGGCACTGATCAAAGATCCGACCCTGCTGGCAAAACGTCACCAGCAAAAACGGCGGCCACAGCCTATTCACATTGTTTGCTCGCCATCAGGACAGCTGAATCCCGCTGCTAATTTTTTCAAACAGCCCCTTTCCCGCTGGCTATTAACCACTACCACCGGGGCTCAAACCTGGCAGGATCTAGAAAAATTTGAGCGGATCTGGAGCGCCCCCACCAGGGCAGATAGCTCCCTATTCGATTGGCCACAAATTGTGACTGAGCTGCTCGCTTTCCATATCCATCATCTACTGGTTATGGGGGGTGGACAGCTGGTTGCTGCGCTCATGGCGGTTGATTTAATTGACGATCTTTGGCTCACCATTTGCCCTTTGATTATCGGTGGCCAACAAGCACCCACTCCCTGCGACGGTGATGGATTCTCTCTAAACGAGGCCCCTAGATTTAATCTGGTGGCGAGCCAAACTATTGGGGATGAGGTGTTTTTGCACTACCAACGGCTGCGATAGAAAATGGGGCATTTTGGAGTTTTTCATTCTCATTCCCCATCTCCCGCGCTACATTACCGTAGAGAACTAGCACGCCAAGCAATGGGTATAACCATCACTGATCCACTGACCGACTATACGCTGCGTTGGGTCAATTGCATGGCAGACCTGCCTCGGACAGACTGGGACAGCATGGCTCAGCCGCTAAACACACCATTTTTTGAGTGGTTTTGGCTGAATTCTATGGAAACCTCTAAGAGCACCATTGCCCAGACAGGCTGGCTGCCAAACCATTTAACAGTGTGGTGTAAAGACAGGCTGGTGGCAGCGGCTCCCCTATACCTTAAGGGGCACAGTCGGGGGGAATTTGTGTTTGATCATCAGTGGGCTGATTTGGCGGAGCAGTTGGAGATTGATTACTATCCAAAGCTATTGGGCATGTCGCCATTTACGCCCGCCGAGGGGTATCGATTTTTAATCGCTGCTGGGGAAGATGAGGCGATGCTGACTCGGGTGATGGTGGCGGCCATCGATCAGTTTTGTGTAAAAAATCATATTTCAGGCTGTCATTTTCTATATGCGGATCCTGGCTGGCGCAGCTCTATTGAATCCTTGGGCTTCCATCGCTGGCTGCACCATAGCTATATTTGGAAGAATGAGGGCTACAGCAGCTTTGATGATTATCTAGCTCGCTTTAATGCCAATCAGCGACGTAATATCAAGCGAGAGCGCAAGTCTGTAGCTAAGGCGGGTCTGCACTTTGAGGTTCATACTGGGAAGGGGATGTCTGATACCCTTTGCAGTCTGGTGTATGACTTTTACAGCGATACCTGTGACAAGTTTGGCTGGTGGGGAAGCAAGTATCTGACGCGTCAGTTTTTTCAGCAGCTGTATCCGGGCTATTGCGATCGCACCGTTGTCTTCGCTGCCTATACCGACAACAGCCCCGCCCCCATCGGCATGTCATTTTGCTTGACTAAAGGCGACCGTCTCTACGGCCGCTACTGGGGTGCCTTCGAAGAATACAACCACCTCCACTTCAATGCCTGTTACTACGAGCCCATCGACTGGGCCATCACCAACGGCATCCAACTCTTTGATCCCGGTGCTGGCGGTCGTCACAAAAAGCGACGCGGTTTTCCCGCCGCTCCTAATCACAGTCTCCACAAGTTTTATCACCCCACCCTGGCCCAAGTCCTCGACAACTATATCGACCGCATCAACGCCGCCGAGCAACATGAAATCGACGCCATCAATGCAGATTTACCCTTAAAGCCATTGGCCACGGAGCAACCAGAGAGTAAGCCATAAACAGCAGCAGCGTGATGAAATCGGAGAAGCCACACGGTAGAATGTGTGCTCTGTTACTGCCGCCCTACTATGACCATCAGCCAAAACACCCGCCCATCGGCGGCTGACCTCAAAGCCCACGATGACAAGCTATCTAAACGATTTATTGAGCTAGATCCAGACGGCTACTTTTTAATTTACCTGGATACCGACCAAGGGCTGCTCTGTGCTAAGCACTTCACCAATATCATTAACGACAAGGGACTAGCCTGCGATCCAGAAACTGGCAAACCTCTGATTGCCAAGAAAAATACCCAGCCCCGTCAGTCTACTCATCTTTATCAAGCCCCCACAGCCAAAGCGCTATGTATGAAAATCTTTGAAGATAAAGAAAACCCTTGTCCCATCAGTTATTTAGACCACGCCGCCTATCTTGGACGAGAATTTGTCAGAGCTGAAATCGCCCTGATTAATGGAGAAGAGTATGTGCAAGATTAAGAGGGCTAAGGACGTGATTACGGCTAGGGTCAGAATCAAGAGAACAAGACGCCTCTAAGGTTTTCCACCTACCACTTCCCGCACGCGATAAATGGGCCGTTGTTGTGACTCATGGTAGGTGCGCATCATTAACTCGGCCAGCAGCCCCACACTCAACAGCTGAATGCCCGAAATAAATAACACCACTGCTAACATCAGTAGAGGCCGATTACCAATCTCGGCCTGCAGTATGAATTTGATAAATGCAAGATAGACACTGAGCCCCAAACCCGCTAGCACCGAAATCGCCCCAAAGGGACCAAACACATGCATAGGTCGGGTCAAAAATGTCTTCATAAAGTAAATGGTCAACAAGTCTAGGGCCACCCGAAAAGTACGCCCCAGTCCGTATTTACTTTGACCAAACTGACGAGCATGGTGCCGCACTGGGACTTCACTGATACGTGCTCCTTCGATATAGGCTAGGGCTGGTAAAAAGCGGTGCAGCTCACCATAGAGATTCATATCCTTGACCACCTCAGCACTGTAAGCCTTGAGTGAGCAGCCATAGTCGTGGAGTTGCACTCCAGTGACGCGGGCAATCAGCCAGTTCGCAATTTTTGATGGCAGTAGTCGAGTAACAGCATTATCCTGACGATGTTTGCGCCAGCCGCTCACCAGGTCATAGCCCTCATGCAGCTTGTGGTAAACCGTGGCGATATCAGCAGGTTCGTTTTGCAAATCTCCATCCAGGGTAACAATCACCTTACCCCTAGCGTAGTTAAATCCCGCTGCCATGGCCGGAGTCTGCCCGTAGTTCCGCCGGAGTAAAATCACCCGCAGGTCGTGACGCTCTTTGGCAATAGTCTTGAGCAGCTTTGCCGATCCATCGGTGGAACCATCGTCAACACAGATCAGCTCATAGGACACATCCATCTCCTGAGCTACGGCTGTAATTCTCTCAATTAGCAGGGGAATGCTTTCATGCTCGTTATAAATTGGCACGACAACCGACAGCTCATGGCGATTAGTGGCCTGGGTGACGTAACTGGGGGAAATCGCCATAGTGTGTTCACAATAAACAAGCAGAACGGTGATACTCCAACATAACACCCCCAATTATTTCTCAGCTGCCTCCTAGCTATCGACCTCAGACTGCCGGTTACCCTAGCGCTCCAGTTCTAACCATTGATTACAATGGCAATAACTTGTATCGCATCAAACTATGGTCACCCTACTAGCGATTGAAAAAACGATTTCAAGCTTTCAAGAGCTGAATAATCGCTTTGGGTTACAGCGAACCACAGATGAGTCGTTTTTTACAGAATGGCAAACACTGGCGGTCAACTTAGCTGACGAAGAAAAAGCGTTTTTAGATCATCTTCAACAACGCTATCGAAACTATTATGAAGCTGACTTACTAACAGAGGGCACTGTTCTCCTTTCTCTAGTTGCCCCGTTACTGGAACGCTTGGGTTTTCACGAACCTCCTTTTTTCGTCCGCTCAGAGATACCTGTACGGATAGAAGTAAATGAACGCGACGAAATCTACAGAGGTCGCATTGATGTCTTGGTTATCTGCGATTTCATATGGATCCTCACAGTCGAAGCAAAACGCTCAAAATTTGCTGTAGATATAGCCTTACCCCAATGTCTCGCTTACATGGCCGCTTCTGAGACACAACCAGCCTTTGGCATGGTCACTAACGGCAGTGATTTCATGTTCTGCAAACTAGAGAATTCGGTCTATGACTTTTCAGAATCGTTTTCTCTGCTATCGCGCCAAAATCGTCTCTACGAAGTCGCGACAATCCTAGCAATGCTACAAAAAAATGCTAATCAACAATTTAGTTGAAAATAGTTATTTCTTTTTTTTAGTTTTAACATAAACACCTTTGTTTTTTCTGCGTATTTCAAATAGATCAATTGTTTCGAACATGCTGCTTAACTTGGCATATCCGTAATTACGAGATTCAAAAGATGCTTGATTGGCAATATGTGCACCGATGACAGATAGCCTAGACCATCCTTCTTCATCTTGAGTGCTTGCCACAGCTCCTCTTAGCAAGTTCATAAGTTTCGTATCTTGCTTCAACTCTTGGGCACTCTTTCTTGCACTAATAGCATGCTTAGCGGTATCCACGTCAGCGACTTGATCAATGGTTTCTAGATACAAAAACATTGAGCAAGCTGAGACAAAAGGCGAAGGTGTTTTCTTTTCGCCAAATCCATACACCTTTAAACCATTCGTTAAAATTCTCATTACTAACGGCGTGAAGTCACAATCACTAGACACTATTGCAAATGCGTCTAGATTTTGGGTATACAGCAAGTCCATCGCATCAATGATCAGGGCTGCATCCGTCGCATTTTTACCCTTGGTGTAATCAAACTGCTGCACAGGCTGAATAGCGTAATCATGCAGACAGCTTTCCCACCCTCGAAGATGAGCATTCTTCCAATTGCCGTAAGCTCTACGAATATTAGCTACTCCATATTTAGCGATCTCTGCCAAAATGGCATCGATTTTTGGAGCAGGCGCATTGTCTGCATCAATTAGCAAAGCAATTTTTGACTCTGATTGCCTCATATCCAGGTGGGGCACAGCCTACTTATATATC
>NZ_JADEXP010000574.1 GCF_015207065.1 Leptolyngbya cf. ectocarpi LEGE 11479
TCTTTTCCATGGCCTCCTACAAACGTCGCAAACTCAATCAGCATCTGATTGACAGGTTTATTCGAAACTTAGACTTAGACGAGACTTTGATTAAATCACATCCCAACTTTCCAAGTCTTTGTGACTACGGGGTTCTAGTCTCCTAATTCTGTCCGGAGTATTGTATTACAATAGTTCTCTACGATAAGAATTATTGATTTGACTCAAGATGACTTGGCTACGATGTATGCTTCAAGCATTATTTTTTCTCTGCAATTCACCCCCTAGCTATAGGAGCTTCCCACTCTTATGAATAATCAGTTGGTGCATGCCTTCATTTCGTCTCTTATAAACAACCGAGCAACAAGTTTACTACTTCAATTTGTTGTTCTGATGGCATTAGCAGTAATACCTTCGGAAGCATCTGCACAATCGAGACGAGTCAATGAACCACACGGAGAGAAATGTGCAGAAGAAGGTGGAATATGTTTCTTTCAAGGCACCCGCGACGTCTACTATGGAGTAAACGGCACAGGCGGTCAACCTGACCGCTGGGTAGTGCAATCCCATGCTGGTGCAGCAAGGTGTGACAACTCAACCTTCGGCGATCCAGCAGTTGGTATCCCTAAAAGCTGTTATGTTGTCGGTGGTTCGAGGGTCGTTGCTTTAGCGGCCAAGGCAATGAACTTAGTTGTAAAGAGTCCTCAAGATGGATTTTCTCCCATTACATGTTCGGAGTGTGATGGCACAGATGCTCAAATCAAAGAGCTCTTTGGCCCGAATGCTAATGCTAGTAATACTCGGTTCAGAACTTTCCACGACTATGGTTTTTGGCGGATGACATTTTTTGTCGCATCGCATCAACGACCAGATGGATTTGTATCATCAATTATTTCTTTCCGGGGTACAGATGATGCACTCCAGTGGTCATACCAAAACGTGGAGTTCAGAAGGCTTCGCCCTGAGGTCGTTACAAGAACATTGAGAACCCATGATTTTCTAAATGGATTGGTGGAGCCGCTTGTAGGGCAACCTTATGCTGGGCGCTCAGGGGGAGTGGAATCGCTTGCTGCTGCTTTTGGAAAGGCTGACCTACTTGAGCACTTCAATTTTCTGACTTTACGTCAGGCTACTGGTGATGCTGTTGATGATGTGCCAGGTCCTAACGAGTTCGATGAGCGCTTTGACTTGACGGTTCATCCGGGGTGGGCATCTGCGGCTTTAACTGTAATCGATGAAGTAGAGAATGAACTGGAGAGAGGACTGGCTGAGTTTGAGCAGACGCGAAACAACCAGCGTGTTTTGATCACTGGGCATAGTATGGGCGGGGCAGTCGCCACATACCTTAGCTATCTGCTTTTAGATAGTGGCGAGTTAGGAGTTCAGTCTTTTCTCTCTCCCTCCTTTTCCTTTGGAGCACTGGACCATAATCTCGTGACTTTTGGTTCTCCCAGAATTAATGTAGGAAGAACTGTTGAACCTACAAAAATCTTTCTTGATGAGGGATTGGACGAATTGATATCCTCTAGTAGACCTCAGTTTAGATATCAGTTTGTTGAAATCTTTGAAATCCTTCTTAAGGATCCAAATAATATCAGAGAGATAAGTAGCGTACGAGATAATGTCCCCCATTGTTGGGAAGAGAAAGTGGATGAAGGTGGAGGGTCTATAGCATTTGATTTCAGACCTGTTATAAATAATGTACTGACAATACCACCAGTTAATTCGTTTGAGGGCGAAAGTTTTGGCGGGTGTACGCCAAATCGGTTTCACGATTCAGCACAATACTACAACGCCATACTGGACAAGCTTATTTAAAACGCGGTGTTAACTATAATAAGAGAGAAACTTTCTACTTAATGCCCTGATTGAGTAGGTAAGGTTGATATTTGTCGGCCTAACTCATTATTAGAGGGAAAGTTTCTACCTATCTATCCTATATGGATGATTAGGTAGAAATATTTCTGCCTAAGATCCTAATTTGGGTGATTAGGTGGAAATACGTCAGCCTAATCTGCCGATATGGGTGATTAGGTGGAAAGTTTCAGTATAATCATCCCTCCAATATTGGGCTAATGCTACTTAGAGGATGTATGAAAAGGGTTCCAAGGGGTAAAAAAGCTCACACAGTGTAGGCTGAAGTTTACATAAATCTCTAGCCCTGCGTGAGCCATGCCTAAAGCCTACACTAGCAGTCTCAGTCGTGCCCAA
>NZ_JADEXP010000030.1 GCF_015207065.1 Leptolyngbya cf. ectocarpi LEGE 11479
CCCCGATACTCAGCATGGTCGCGCTGCTCGATGGACGCATAAAACGCATCCATATCTATGTGCAGAATTTTACAATAATCTGCCATTCTGACGTCAGAAATGTTATTTGCTCAAGAACAGCCCAGCCTCAAACACCACTGCCTACCGCCCATCTTCACCTAAAACGTTATCTTTGTGCAGTCCCCTTCACCCATATGTCCGAGAATCAACTGACATTTCGTTAAAACTACTGGCAAAGAGAGAAAAGTTGTTGGACTCAAAATACATCCAATGACCGTATTTCACCGTGTTTTCCTGTCTATGTGAGGCTTGGTTGAAATTAAAAGAACAAACGTGAATCTACCAAATTCGAAGGGTCATTCTATCGTTAAGGCACTTTTCTAATAACGATTAACTGTCGCAAAACATATTGTTTAATTGGGGTAGCTTCATGCCAGTTTTTAACTACGGTGAGATCTTTTTTAGCTTATTGACCTGGCTCAAGATAGGCATTTCAGCCACATTGTTGTTTTTTATAGTGACCAAATTTATAGCCGTCTGGGAAGACACTCAAACCGAACTACAGCCTCAGACAGAAAACGTTATTCGTTATTAGAAGAGATTTAAACTTAAGGTCGTGGGTTTCGACTGCGCTCAACCCACTAAATGCTGATTTTTTAGAAAACGGAGGACTGAGCGGAGTCGTGCGCGCAGCGTTTCCCCCGGAAATAGTCCTTCGCTCCGCAAATAAAGCAAAGGCGCAGCCGGAATCTCGGCTGCGCCTTCTTACTGCCCTTTTACTAAAAAGTGATATACACTTACACCTTCTTGAGCCAGCTAAACATAGCTCGCAGATCCTTGCCTACTTCTTCAATGGGGTGCTCAGCTTCACGACGACGAATCGCATTAAAGCCAGGGTTACCCGCCTGACTTTCTAGCACAAACTCACGGGCAAACTGACCCGTTTGAATCTCCTTGAGAATTTGCTTCATTTCTTTCTTCGTGTCCTCGGTGATGATGCGAGGACCCCGAGTATAGTCACCGTACTCAGCCGTGTTGGAGATACTGTAGCGCATGTTGGCCAAGCCACCTTCCACCACCAGGTCAACAATCAGCTTAACTTCGTGGAGACACTCAAAGTAGGCCAGCTCAGGCTGATACCCCGCTTCGATCAGGGTCTCAAATCCAGCCTTGATCAGCTCGCTGAGACCACCACACAGCACCACCTGCTCACCAAACAGATCCGTTTCGGTCTCTTCCCGGAAGGTGGTTTCCAGAATGCCAGCGCGGGTGCCGCCAATGCCCTTGGCATAGGCCATGGCCATGTCGCGAGCCTTACCCGAGGCATCCTGATAGACGGCAAACAGTGCGGGCACACCCTGGCCTTGCTCATAGGTACGTCGCACCAGATGGCCAGGCCCTTTAGGAGCAATCATCACCACATCCACTTCTTCGGGGGGAACGATCTGGGCAAAGTTAATATTAAAACCGTGGGCAAAGGCCAGCACGTTGCCTGCCGATAGATTGGGGGCAATGCTGTCTTTGTAAACACTCTTTTGCACTTCGTCGGGCAGCAAAATCATAATCATGTCTGCCGCTGCCGCTGCTTCAGCTACGGGTTTGACAGTAAGACCTTCGGCTTCGGCTTTGGCCGTAGAGCGGCTGCCTTCGTATAGACCCACAACGACATTGACGCCGCTGTCCTTGAGGTTGAGGGCATGGGCATGCCCCTGGGAACCATAGCCGATGATGGCAACGGTTTTCCCATTGAGTAAATCTAGATTTGCGTCACTGTCGTAGTACATCTGGGCCATGATTCAGAGCTCTCCTTGATTTGCGGCTGTAGGTAGCCAAACTAAATATCGTCCGTCCAGCATTCGAGATGCGCAGCCGGTGTGCAGCCTTCGATCCTACCAAACCATTTGCCGATGTAAGCATTCATACATGCATATAAACGTATGAGCTTACCGTCGAAGCCTCAACCACCAACGTTATTGTTAGAGGGCTGAGCGGAGTCGAAGCCTCAACCACCAACGTTATTGTTAGAGGGCTGAGCGGAGTCGAAGCCCTCCATCCTGAGAGCGTTTAGACACTAAACGTCCGGCGTCTTTTCATGCCAGGGGGTGGCCTTTTCATAGGCCGATGCCACTTCAAATAGGGTATCTTCTCTCAGGGCGTTGCCAATTAGCTGCATACCAATGGGTAGTCCTGCCTGGTCAAACCCGCAGGGCAAACTAATGCCGGGGAGTCCAGCCAGATTGACCGTAATGGTCATCAAGTCAGATAAATACATGCTGAGGGGATCGTCCACTTTGGCCCCAGCTTTAAAGGCCGTACTGGGCACCGTTGGCGTCATTAGCACGTCTACGTCTTTAAATGCGGCTTCAAAATCCTGTTTAATCAGAGTGCGTACCTTTTGAGCCTGTAAATAATAGGCATCGTAATACCCCGCTGATAGGGCATAGGTGCCAATCATGATGCGGCGCTTGACCTCAGGGCCAAAGCCCTCGGCTCGAGTCTGTTTGTACATGGCCAGCAGATTATCTGTGTCAGCCCGCATGCCGTAGCGGACACCGTCATAGCGGGCCAGATTTGATGAGGCCTCCGACGGGGCAATGATGTAGTAGGTGGGCAGCCCGTAGCGGAAATTGGGACAAGATACTTCTACAATATCGGCTCCGAGTTCTTTCAGCTGTTCAGTGGCGGCATCCATGGCTTTGGCGACATCGCTGTCTAGACCTTCGCCAAAGGTTTCTTTAACTAAGCCAACGCGCTTGCCTTTGAGGTCGGTTTTTAGGTGCTGGGTGTAGTCAGGGATTTTAACCTTCAGACTGGTGGAGTCTTTGGCGTCGTGCCCTGCGATCGCACCCAGTAAAATCGCTGCATCTTCCACCGTGCGGCTAAAGGGACCAATCTGATCGAGCGATGAGGCAAAGGCCACCAGACCGTAGCGTGACACCAGCCCATAGGTAGGCTTCATCCCCACCACGCCACAGTAGGCCGCTGGCTGGCGAATGGAGCCTCCGGTATCTGAGCCCAGGGAAATGGGGGCCTGGTCTGCAGCTACTGCTGCCGCCGACCCCCCTGACGAACCACCGGGTACACAGCTGGTATCCCAGGGGTTAGCCGTCAGCTGATAGGCAGAGTTTTCGGTAGAGCTGCCCATGGCAAACTCGTCCATGTTGGTCTTCCCGAGAAAAATGGCTCCGCTATCTGCCAGCCGCTGAGTCACCGTCGATTCGTAGGGAGGAATAAACCCGGCCAAAATCTTGGAAGCGCAGGTGGTGCGAATACCTTTGGTGCACAGGTTATCTTTGAGGGCAATGGGAATACCAGCGAGGGGACCGAGGGATGTATTGGCTGCGATCGCAGCGTCCACCTGCTGAGCCTGGGCCAATGCCTTATCTGCCGTTACCGCCAAAAAACTATGGAGCTTTGGCTCTAGCGTCTGCAATCGTTCTAGATATGCTTGAGTAATTTCAACCGCAGTACGCTCTTTCTGGGTGAGCTGTTGCTGCAACTTGCGGATGACTGACATTTGGACTCCCTCAGTACGCCTGGCACAAAGCTAACAGTATAGGCGGGAATGACAGCATTAGGGCTAGCGATACCAGCAATGCAAATTGCGAACGATTAAAAAATGGGCGTTGCAGATCCTCGAGATGATTTCATCTGAAGAGTACTGATAAATTGCATCATTACCCGATCGGTCCAGTCCCTAAATCAGCAACGGCAAAAAATGTTCTTTGGTTTCTTTGGAGAAATGTGTAGCTGGGTACAATCTTTTTTATTATTTTTCTATTAAATCTATTAATGAGTACGCGTAAATACTTAGCTAATCGCAGGGTATTTAACACCTAAAATTTACGCATAATCGTCATCCTTATTATCCAACTCCTGCCCTGAAAGTCACTACCATTACTCTAGTCATTCTGGTTCATTAGCCTCCATGATCCTCTTCCGTTCCACAGCTAAACCTATTTGGCGTCAGACATGGCTACGTCTGCTGTTGCTGTCTAGCAGCACCCTTGGTTTGGCCCTACTGGTGATGCCTCGACTGCCATCGGAATGGATAGTGGCCGATCAGGCAAACCCAGCAACGGTCACCGTTGACACGAATGTAGAGTCATGGCCTGAGTCGTCTGCTCCAGAAACTGCGCCAGGCTCCGCTCCGCTTCTACGGCAGGTCAGCACAGACGGCATTATCCGCCCCTATTTAGCCCTGACTCAGCTCAGCTATGGTCTCACCCATCGCCTGCTTCAAAAGCAGCAGGGAGTAGCTAGCTATGAGCAGGCCATCGGTTTAGCTCAGCAGGCCCTCAGCCTCCGTCAGCAGGGCAGTACCCTAGAACTCAGTCGGCAGGAAAAGGCCCTCTGGCAAGATGCCGTCCATCTGTTGGCATCTGTCGATAGTGACTCAGCGCGGTATTCCCAAGCCCAAACCAAGCTCAAGGAGTACGGCACAATCGCAACGGTGGTGAGCCATCGTATTAATCAGCAGCAATCCGAATTTTTAGCACCGATTGCGGCGGCAAATGGCAACCCCAACGCCGTCAGAATTTCCCTATGCCAGATCGGCACCGATGCCTGTCGTTCCTTTCGTGGCAATGTACCACCGGCCAGCCTGGCTAGCCTAGTAAAACTTCCTATTGCCATAGCACTTATGCATCAGGTGTCTACCGGCAAAGCCGATCTAGACGAGCAGATTTACATTGACCCCAGTAACTTTACGGAAAACGCCCAGGGCAGCAAAATCTTTGTCGACAAGACCTACACCCTGCGAGAGGTGATGGTGCGCATGATTACCGAGAGCAATAACATTGCCACCAATCAGCTGATCGACTATATGGGACATGACACCATCAGCGCAGCCCTTCAAGCGGAAGGATTTGCAGGTACTAGAGTGGGCCACAAATTGGTGGGCGATAGCACGTACCCCAAAAGTATGGGAGCAGGAAAAAATCAAAGCACCGCCGATGAGCTCACCCAGATGATGATGCGCATCTATAGTTTTACGAAAGACAGTGATGAAGAGATTCTCAATGCCCTAGTAGGACAGTATGACCTCGATTTTGGTTACCGTGCCCTGATCAAAGAAAAGCCCAACATTTTTTGGATTGGTGAAAAAACAGGCCAAAACTCCTCTGTGATTGGTAGCACCGTCGCCTTTAAGGTAGGCGAAGAACGCTATGTTATGACAGTCACCATTGATAAAAGTGCTCACCAAGGCAGACTGCGACAGATTATCCGCGATGTGGCAAAACATGTGCTAGAACACGGCCCCCTAGATCAGCCGTTAGCGCCTAAAGTTGCTAAAAAACTATGATTTTCACGATGGCTTCTAGGTCTATGTGCTCGGGATTTATATCAAGCTCTATTGTCTAGAGTTTGATATAAAGCTGCTTTTAAAATACTCCAATCTTAAACTTAGTTAGCTATTTTTGAACTCCAAAAAGTCAGCTATTTTTTGAGTGAGCCTCGTTCTTACTTCAATCCAAAAATTTATCCAGCGGCATGACTTAAGTTCACCACTACCAGAGCCACCACTTTATTTTTAAAGATGGTGGTCGGCTTGATTGGCCTCTAATCCTCTAATATTGGTTCAACTTATAACGTCCATAGGAATAGGTGTAGAAAAATCCTAAGTTGAGGGTATTTCAGAGCACAAAGCAAAAATAAATTGCTTCAACCTCTTGTCAAGGATTGGATACACCCTCAAACTAAATAATGAATTAACAAACTGCGCTAGTGAGACGATCCTGTGAAAAGAGTTCTTTCGATTATTCTCGGCGGTGGTGCTGGTACTCGCCTCTACCCTTTAACAAAGTTTCGTGCAAAACCCGCAGTGCCCCTGGCCGGTAAATATCGATTGATTGATATTCCAGTTAGTAACTGTATCAACTCAGAGATACTCAAGATCTACGTCCTCACGCAGTTTAATTCCGCCTCCCTCAATCGCCACATTACCCGCGCCTACAACTTTTCCCAATTTAGCGACGGTTTTGTCGAAGTGCTCGCAGCCCAGCAAACTCCAGAAAGTCCCAGCTGGTTTCAGGGCACTGCTGATGCCGTTCGGAAATATCTATGGCTGTTTGAAAGTTGGGATGTGGATGATGTCATTATCCTTTCAGGTGACCACCTCTACCGCATGGACTATCGCCTTTTTGTAGAGCGTCACCGCAGCACCGGGGCCGATGTCACCCTATCGGTGGTGCCCGTTGGCTACGATGTCGCCTCCAGCTTTGGTCTGATGAAAATTGATCATGGTGGTCGTATCGTTGACTTCAACGAAAAGCCTAAGGGGGAGGCCCTTGAAGGAATGAAGGTGGATACGACCACCCTGGGTCTGAGTGCTGACAGTGCGAAAGAAAAGCCGTTTATTGCTTCAATGGGTATCTATGTATTCAAGAAGCAGGCGTTGATTGATTTGCTGCGCCGTTCTCCTGAACAAACTGACTTTGGTAAGGAGATTATTCCGGGCTCTGCCCGTGAGTACAATGTTCAAGCCTATTTATTTGATGGGTACTGGGAAGATATTGGAACGATTGAGGCGTTTTTCAATTCCAACCTGGCGCTTACCCAGCAGCCCGACCCAGCCTTTAGCTTCTACGATGAAAACGCGCCAATCTATACTCGAGCCCGTTATCTACCCCCCAGCAAAGTTCAGGATTCTAAGATCACCAATTCAATTGTTGGCGACGGCTGTATTCTCAAACAGTGCAACATTCATCGCACCGTCATCGGACTGCGCCAGCGCATTGGTGCCAACTGTGAAATTGAGAACGCTCTGCTGATGGGGGCTGACTACTATGAGTCGATGTCTGAAGGGACTCAGCACCTCACCCGTGGCAAAGTACCGGTAGGTATTGGGGAAGGCACCATGATTAAGCAGGCCATCGTGGATAAAAATGCGCGCATCGGTCGCAATGTCAAAATTGTCAACAAGGAAAATATTCAAGAAGCTGAACGCGAAGATCTCGGTTTCTATATCCGCAGCGGTATCGTTGTTGTTCTCAAGAATGCGGTCATTCCTGACGGCATGATTATTTAAGAGGGAATGGGCAATGGGGCCAGTGGGCAATGCCCACCATTTACCACCATGCCTGCCACCAAAAGGGCTCCCAAAAAGGGGAGCCCTTTTGTCCTAAATGTCGTTATTAATTCTTGGGTTTATTCTAGGGATATCGATCTCTGGTGGGCATTGCCCACCCTACAAATGGATTTTCGCGAAAGTCTCAAAATGGCGGTTAAAACCCTGACTGCCAGCAAACTTCGCAGCGGCCTAACGATGTTGGGCATTATTATCGGTAATGCGTCAGTTATTTCCATGGTGGGTTTGGGGGAAGGGGGACGCCGCTATATTAATGAGCAGCTGCAGAGCCTGGGACCAAACATTTTGTTTATTGTGCCGGGTAACCGAGAAACTCGCGAATTAGGCGGTCTTGAAATTACCCGCAACCTTGTATTGGCCGATGCGGAGGCTATTGCTGAACAGGTGCCGTCCGTGATTGACGTGGCTGCTGAGAATACAACGCCAGGGCTGATCACGTTTCTCAATCGCAATGCCAATGCCAGTGTGATCGGCACCAACCCGGCGTTTATTAGTGTGCGTAATTTCACGACAGACCAGGGCCGGTTTATTTCTGAGTTAGATATGCAGCGCACCAGTGCGGTGACTGTGCTGGGCAATTCTTTAGCTGAACGACTGTTTGACGACCAGGTTCCCTTAGGGCAGTCGCTGCGCATTAATAACATTACCTTTGAGGTGGTGGGAGTGCTGGCGGTTCAGGGGTCAAACCTGGGGGTCAACTATGACGATGCGGTGATTATTCCCATTACGACCCAGGCAAGCCGTATTGTGGGCCGCACCTCTCCTTACGGAATTGAGGTGGGGTTTATCTCGGCAACAGCTCGTGATGCTGAGAGTATGCAAACGGCAGAATTTCAGATTACGAATCTTTTGCGTCTGCGCCACGGCATTGTCAATCCTGATGAGGATGATTTTTTTATTCAAAACCAGGATACGTTGCTGACCATTGCTGATACGATTACTAGCGCATTGACCCTAATGCTGGCTGCGATCGCAAGCATCTCTCTGCTAGTAGGCGGCATTGGCATCATGAATATCATGCTGGTCTCTGTACGCGAACGCACCCAGGAAATTGGCCTCCGCAAAGCCATTGGCGCCTCCCACCGCGATATTCTTGTCCAGTTTTTAATTGAGGCCATCATCCTCTCCGCCGTCGGGGGGGCCATGGGTACCCTGCTCGGCGTTAGCGGCATTGGTTTACTCAGTCTGTTTACCCCGTTTGAAGCGTCCGCCTCGGTCGGTGTCATTGTGATTGCCGTCGGTGTTTCCGGTAGTATCGGCTTGTTCTTTGGTGTGATTCCCGCTCGTCAAGCCGCTAAACTCGACCCGATCGTGGCTCTAAGAAGTATTTAAATCTATGCCCTCTCTGATTGACCTGCACCACATCTCTAAAATCTACGGCAGCGACAACACCGAGGTAAAAGCGCTGTGGGATGTCAGTCTCACCATCAACCAGGGAGACTATTGCTCGATTATGGGACCTTCGGGGTCGGGCAAGTCTACGGCCATGAATGTGATTGGCTGTTTGGATCGACCCACGGACGGCCAATATTTTTTTGATGGTCAAGATGTGGCCCAATTAGACGATGACACCCTGGCGGCCATTCGCAATCGCAAAATTGGGTTTGTGTTTCAACAATTTCATCTGCTGCCCCAGCTCAGTGCCTTAGATAATGTGGCCCTCCCGATGGTGTATGGAGGGGTGCCGACTGATGAACGACGCCAGCGGTCTGCCAGTGCGCTCCAGCGAGTGGGGCTGGGAAACAGACTGAACAACAAACCAAGCCAGCTATCGGGGGGACAACAACAGCGGGTGGCCATTGCTCGGGCCATTGTTAATCGCCCCCTGCTCCTGCTGGCTGATGAGCCGACCGGGGCTTTAGATACCACCACCACCGAGGAAGTGATGGAAATTTTTGCGGAGCTTAATCAAGGGGGCATCACCGTTGTGATGGTGACCCACGAACCTGCCGTTGCCAGATTAACCGACCGGGTGGTGTGGTTTCGCGATGGCCAGGTGATCAATGCCCAGATGGACCCCAAAGATGTGAGCTATGGGGCATTGGTAGAGTAGATTCACTGATTAGCTCCCCCCAGGAGATCCCGCAGGAGATCCGTAGGATCACTAGAATTAGGTGGTAGGCTATGAGCCATGGATCATTTCAAATTCTTAAAAAAGTTCGACTTTAAGTCATCGACGGTGTAGCGAATTTACTTGCCACACCAGCTGCTAACTCAGGGAGATGTTTGATGAATCTAGGCCACCGTCATGGGCTATCGCTACTGTTACTGCTGAGCCTCAGTGTGGCAAAACCTGCCCTGGCCGAATCATTTCGCAGCGCCGAGGCCGCCGTGGAACAGGGAGTGATTCATGTGCAGCAGGGGCAGTTAGACGCTGCGATCGCAGCCTTTGAGAGCGCCGTTACCCTTGACCCCACCCTAGCCGTAGCCCACTACAACCTGGGTCTGGCCTATCGCGAACAGAGTCAAATGCAGGCCGCTGCCGATGCCTTTTGGCAGGCAATCCAGGCCGATGGCGAATTTACCATGGCCTATGTCAATCTGGGCGCAGCCCTGTTGGATAGCGGCAATCTAGACCAGGCAGAAAGCTATCTGCAGCGAGCCGTTATCCTCGACCCCCAGCTGGGGCTAGGGCACTATAACCTGGGATTAGTCCAACGCCGTCAAGGTAACTTAGCTGCTGCCTTAGAGTCGTTTACAACGGCTGTAAATCACAGTCCTCAGGCCCCAGAAGTCCATTATCAAATTGGCCTGATCTATCTCCAAGACAACCAGCTAGAGACGGCTGTACAGGCCTTGGAAAACGCTATTAATCTGGACAGTAACTATCCTGAAGCCCACTACAGCCTCGGCATTGCCTATTTTGGTAAAGGGGGTGCAGAAAATGTAGAAACCGCCCTCCAGCATTTCGATCAGGCCATTCGGCTCTACCCCTCCTTTGGCCATGCCTACTATTCTAAGGGCTTGGCCCTGGCCGCCCTCGAACGCACTGACGAAGCCGAACAAGTCCTGCAGCAGGCGCTTAACCTCTATATTAATCAGGGTCGCAGTGAGTGGGTGGCCAACACCCAGGCCCAGCTCGAACGCATTCGCCAGTAACCGGCGGGCACCCACCGACCCTCATGAAGTCTACCTACTGAAAGAAATCCAGTTCAAAGGCACGGGGCTGACCACTTTCCAAAAGAGCCAGATTACTTTTGAGCTGTCGCCATACCAGCCCAGCACTGAGAAACGTCAGCGGTGCTGCTACTGCATAGGAGAGCCACGTGGGCGTACCAAAACAGCCCAATCCTGAGGCCAAGAAGATGGCCGTACCGGTACAAATACCCAAAAAAGGTAGCTGTATATTAAGTCCTCCTAGCTTAGCTACCACAGCTGAGGAACGGGTTTTGCGCCATGCCGCCACAATATCTTTGAGCACGGCACTAAAGGCAGCTCCCGAGGTAACGGCAATCAAAATACCAGCCACCATAAAGAAATAAGGAGGCGTAAACAAGTAGTAGTAAGTCATGGCTGGGCAATAGGGCGTTTGTAACGTTCTGTTAATCACACCATTATACGCATAGCGGTAGCCGCTAGCGTTGTGTCCCCCTTATCGTTAGGCTAGGTAGTCAGTCCCGTCTTCTACTGCCGTCTAGTTTCCGTTGTGCTATGCCCCAGACGTCCATTGGTGTTGCTGTTGTTGGCACAGGATTTGGTCAAAAAATCCACATTCCAGGCTTTAAAGCTCACCATCGCACTGAGGTCGTCGCGGTTTATCATCGCGATCTCAATCAGGCTCAGGCCATCGCCGAACGCCACGACATTCCCCATGCCTGTGACACCCTTGAGGCCATTGTTGCCCTACCTCAGGTCCAAGCTGTCAGCATCGCTACCCCGCCATTTGCTCATCACCCCATGGCCAAAGCTGTGCTCCAAGCGGGGAAGCACCTGTTATTAGAAAAACCCGCCGCTCTCAACGTTGAAGAAGCCCAAGAACTCCATGCCCTGGCTCAGCAACATCAGGTGGCAGCTGTCATGGATTTTGAGTTTCGGTTTATTCCCGCCTGGCAGCGTCTAGCAGAACTACTTAAAGAAGACTACGTCGGTCAAAAACGTCTGATCAAAATCGACTGGATCGCTGGCAGTCGAGCTAATCCGGAACGGGCCTGGAACTGGTATGCTCGCAAGGATCAAGGCGGCGGTGCCCTCGGTTCAATTGGCTCCCACATGTTTGACTATGTGGACTGGCTGTTTGGCCCTGTCAAACGCCTGTCTGCAAACCTTAGCACCACGATTACTCAGCGCCCCGACCCCATATCCGGCGAGTACAAATCTGTTGATTCTGATGATACTTGCAGTATTACATTAGAACTGGCTGACGGCACCCCCGTGCAAGTTACCCTGAGTGCCGTTGCTCTGACCGGTCGCGGACACTGGGTTGAAATCTACGGCGAGAAGGGCACTCTTGTGCTTGGGAACGCCAGTCAAAAAGACTACATCCACGGATTTACCCTTTCCGGCAGCCAGGCAGGTGCCCCCTTAATGCTGTTGGATATTCCAGAACGCCTAGATTTCCCAAAACTCTACGATGATGGCAGACTTGCCCCCTTTGTTCGAGTCGTGGATCACTGGATAGCGTCTATTGACCAACAACAGCTCTTGGCTCCGTCCCTGGCCGAAGGTGTATATTCACAGCTACTGATGGATCTTACTCACCAGGCTCATCGCCAACAAACTTGGATTGCAGTTCCCCATATGAAAAAAACAACTTAAGTGGAGAGGTACAACGTCAGCGATGTTCTAAGTAATGTACGTTTAATGCCTGTACATTGAACGTTGAGGATATCGATCGTCCACAGTCATGTCGTCACAACAATTTCCCATCAATTCCCTACAAAACCTGAGGCGGTCTCTCAAACAGCAGTTAGTGCTACCAGCCTGTGAACACACCCCCAGCTATTTTGCAGAGGAAAACATGCCCGAACCTGAATCGCTGGCTACATTGAGTAGCTTGTTTCGCAAGGGGGGGATTACCCATACAGACGGTTCCACACCCAATGCAAATGGTAAATGGTTTATTAGCACTGTAGATGCCAGCACTGTTCTTAAACACTTGCCAGGTATTACTCTCAAACCTAACTACTGTCTCGTCACCTATCTTTACCGGATCAGGCGAGCGCAGGCAAACCATGGGGGCTCTGTCACTTGGGCAATGGCCCATCAGCTCAGTACTACCTCCCACTTGGAGGCCGCTTTGGCCACAGCTGGCGACCATAATTCGCCTCCTTACCCTGAGGGGGCACTCCTTAACTACATGACCGCAGTTACAGGAAACCTAACAGCAAGCTCTTTCTTAGTCGCTTCTGTTCTACAGCGAGAACTGCAAGAATTTGGCCGCTGCGGCAAGTTTCATCGCTGGCAGCACCATCGCTTAATTGGTTCTGTTCCTAAACAGCGCAGCTGGCAATGGCGTATGGAACAGCCCAAAAATCTAATCCCCAAAGTGCATAGCTTACCCAACGGTAAAATAGCCGTTGAATTTTACACCTGTCGGATTTTGCCGCCCGTCAGTATCTTTCGCCATATTGACCGCTATTCGGCCAATAGCTACGTTGCTAAGGCGAGTAATCAGGCCATTGCTACTGCTGTTCAACCCTCTCGACCAACTCGTTAAACAGGGCCAGACGGGCATACTCCACTCAGCAAGCCTAGCTTTACAGACTGATTGCAGGGACCTCAGCGCAAAAAACTGCTGACAAACCATAGGAGTAGCATGGTCGCAATCGCCACCACCGCATTGAGCCGCTCTACGGGCAGCCCTAAGCTTTGCTGACCCACCAGCTGAATTGCTACCAGTCCAAGCAAAACACCCACTAACAAACCACCGGTTGCAAACGCCAGCGATCGCCAAAATTTGTGCTCTTTGCGATTAAGAAAGAAGATAGTCGCTGCCACTGAAAAACCTAAGGCCGTTGCCGCACTGTTGGCGGCAAACCAAGCGAGGGCAGCTAGGGTTAAAAATACAACAGATGGCCAGAGGATATCGTCTCGACTGGGGGTATCCAGCCAATCCTGCAGCCAATTGGGGGGCTGGGGAGCCGGTAGTGAAACTCTGGGGATCGATGTCGATGACTCTGACGCCTTTTCGGCAAATCGAATCCGATCGGGGACTTTGATTTTGCCCTCCTGCCGCATCCGTAACCGCTCCATTAAGATAGCGTCGTAGGCAGCTTCAATGGCCTCTTTTCGCTGGGGGTTACTCTCACATTCTTCCAAGAGACGCTTACGAGCCACCTGTACCTCTTCGAACGAAGATGACTCATCTAACCCCAACGTTTTATAGTTGCTCTCATTCATATCGACACCTGGTATGTACGGTGGCCATTACGACGTCTACAAATGATGATATGACGTACATCCGTGAAAAAATGTGATGCACATCAAAAAGCACCACTTTCTATAGTAATCATCAGTTTAACCATCCTGGCAAAAAAACAAGTCAAGGATGACAGAAATGTCAGATAACTTTTTAGAAGTTTCGTTTTTTTTGATCACTCCATCCTTATAGTTGCCACTAGTTTCCACTGAAATTAATGAAATCTTAAGTATCTAACGTCTCTCAGAGCCGGAATGAGTGGCTACTTTGACGTCATACCGTACACCCCTGTCCATAGGCTTATATCGTTTCAATAGGCTGATTATGTTTGGCATATTTAGCACTGTAGGAGCACTGTAGGGTGCTAAATAGTGCTGATTGGCTGGCACTATTTAGCAGAATTCTTTGATAAGGTGTGGAAGCCCTGTAAAACTTCTCTGAAGTTATTGAAAACTTGTGAAATAGGACTTTAGATGTGCCTACTCGGGCAATCTAACCCCAGTAAGATTTATGCCGTTGCTGATTGTAGAGAATAAATCGATCTAGAATGAACGCTATTTGTCAGGATTTCTTAGATTAAATCCTCTTGGGCACATCTCGGGGATCAGTAACGCCAGATTTATTTTTACCTTTTTACCTAGATTCGTATTTTTTTGGTGTAAGGATTATGACCACGGCCTCTGCCAAAATTTTAGTTGTTGACGATGACCCAGCCATCCGCAATCTTATCCATCGATTTTTAGCCAAACAGACCTATGAGATGGAGTCTGCTGAAGATGGAAAACACGCTCTGGCCGTATTTGAGCAGTTCAATCCAGATTTAGTTATTTTGGATGTCAATCTGCCTGACGCTAATGGCTATGACCTGTGTAAAGAAATGCAGTCACGCACAGGCGTTTTTGTGCTGATGCTGACAAGCCGTACTGATGAGTCGGACAAAATCCACGGCTTTAATCAGGGGGCTGATGACTATATTACTAAGCCCTTTAGCCTGGGGGAGCTGGAAGTTCGAGTGGGGGCTATCCTCAAGCGGCAGCGACCGGTTACCGCTGCTGAGCAGCAGTGCCTCACGTTTAACTCCCTGGCGATTGATCCAATTCGTCGAGAAGTGACGCTTGAGAGTCAGCTGGTACCCTTAACAGCGCTGGAGTTTGACCTACTACACTTCCTGGCTAGCCACCCCGGCCGGGTATGGCGACGGACTGAGTTAATTCAGAAGGTTTGGGATTATGAGTACGTGGGTGACCAGCGTGTGGTGGATGTACACATCGGTCAGATTCGTAAAAAAATTGAGATTGATACTAATCAGCCCACATTGATTCAGACGGTACGGGGGGTTGGTTATAAGTTTGAACCACCTACCACAGGGACTGAGGCTGCTGAGGCATAGGCTAGTTTAAAGGGTGATTGGATAACCTGCTGGGAGAGTTAACGTTTCACTCTCCCAGCAGGTTCTATTTTTTCCATTCGGCACAATTCATCCCAGCGCACATCATTCAGCGCAAAAAAAAGCCTCCGCGAAGCGAAGGCTTTGGACGTGCACTCAAGGAAAGGTAAACGGTAGCGCTACTTGCAAGCTGCCTTGGGGGCAGCCTCAGAAGCGCTAGTCTCAGACTTGGCCGAACGGTTAGTGTTACGTAGCTTCCAGGCATTGGACACAATTTGACTCCAGCGACGCTGGACACGCTTGGAGGTCCATCCTAGCTGCTGCGCAATATCAGCATCTGACGGTATTGCGCGCTGAGGATCTTGCATTTGCTGCTGTTTTAGGGCTAGCAGATGTTGCTGGTCGGCAGTGAGCTCACCGATAAACAGGGTCCATTCTTTGGGGGAAAGACCTAAATTTCGGTCCAGATCAGCCCCTAGCCATTGGTGAACTAACTCCCAGTTGTGGGACTGGGCAAATTTTTCTACATGGTACTTAAAGCGCTGTTGCAAGTAGTCGCGCTGTCGCGGTGTGAGGCCGAGCACTTCGTCAATTTCGGAGGCAGCCATGTCTTGTAGACGCAGTGCTAGATAGTCGATACAGGCATGTTGATCCTGGTTTTCGAGGTACTCCACTAGTTCCCGGATAATGCGATCGCGCAGCACCGCTTCCGCTGGGTCAGTGACATCGGCTACCATCTGCTCACGGATTTGCTGGAGGGCTGAGGAACGAGAATCGGCATCATCACTTTTAGGTGAATCAACAGCCATCTCGATATCCACACAGGTTTCTGCCGGTAGGCGCTTAGCAAAGCTTTGGGCTCGCAGCACCAGCAGCTGCTGGTTGTAGCAACCTGGCAACGAAATCCGACGTTTGGCATATTGCTCGCTAAACGCCATATACTCAGCCAGCTCCAATCGAGTTCTGGGAGTGTAGTCAGCCTCAAGGTGATTTTCCCGACGAAAGGCCTTAAGCACTTCAATGTAGAAGCCTTGGAGAAAGTCTTCTAGGAGATTGCAGCGACCCTGAAATCCTAACTGAGTTTTAGCGGGAGCAATATAGCGATAGGCAATCGCGCTCAGACGACTTTGGAGTTCCACCCTACCCTGGCGAGAACCGAGGCGATAGTATTCCAAATATTTCTGAATCCGGTTTTCCGCTAGGGAGTGTTGCCAGGCATTGACTTCACCAGAGGCTTGAATTCGAGCGCTTTTGCGACAAATGCGGGCCACTTCAATAGCCAAACGGTTAGCCACAGCATGGACAGTACGAGTACTGCCTTTAACCTGTTCTTCAAGCAAGTGAATCAGAAAATTTACGAGCGCCTGATCAACAGGGCACAGCTCACTTTCATGATTTTCTGCATTGTTCTTAGGTGGCTGGACAGAGTCAGCAGTGGGATGAAGAACAACGTTATTAGTTGGTTTAGTTAGGTTTAATACGTTTGTAGCGGTAGATTGAGCTTTCATAATTCCCTTAGTGATGCACGCCCCTTCTATTCGAGGAGCTGTTCAGTTGGCAGTTGGAGCTGTAGGCCTGTCCGTTAGTGGACAGTTTCACTGTAAAGGACTCAATCTGGAATCTAAACAACAGTGTGTCACTATCCAAACCAAATAAACGAAAAGTCTGCTGAAAGACCGGACTCTGCTCGAATATATAGGGCATCAATAACTCTATAATGTTTGCTGAATGGTCGTTTGGTAGATACCCTTAATGACATGGTAGACACTTGGACCTATTTAAAGGCGACGTTCTTGACTGTGACAGTTGAGTAGATAGTCTATTTTTTAAACCTATATTTATTCGTGTGACAGTTGCCGTGAAATTGATGTCTCTCGACACATCAATAACCGTTGATAAACTGCTTGTTAATCTAATAATTCCCTGACGTATTGCACTATTTAATAGCTACGGGAATACGTCAGCCTGTCCGGTGGTTTTACAGGCAGCCAGCATGAAGTGTACGTAGGGAAAATTAGCCTTCAGGGGAGAATCTATAAAGCTATGGAAAAGATTGCTTATTTCGATTGCCCAACGGGCATTGCTGGCAATATGTGTCTCGGTGCAATCTTGTCAGCAGGGATGCCTTTAGAGGATCTGTTAGCTCAATTACAGGGGCTGGGGCTACAGGACGAATATGAGTTTACAGTCGCTCACGTGCGACGTCAGGAACAAGCAGCGATCGCAGTTACGATCAATTTAGTCAAAGCTGTTCCGGCTCATCGACATTTGCCAGATATCGAGGCGTTGATTCGTCAGGCTCAGCTACCTCCTCGGGTGGTGGAGTGGAGTTTGGCTATTTTTCGGGAGCTGGCAGCGGCTGAGGCCGCCGTCCACGGCATTGCGGCAGAGCAGGTACATTTTCATGAAGTGGGGGCCACCGATGCTCTGGTTGATGTGGTGGGCACCTGCTTAGGGTTACATTGGCTGGGGGTGGACCGGATGGTGTGTTCGCCATTACCCGTGGGTGGCGGTACGGTAAAGGCGGCCCATGGTCGGCTGCCGGTACCGGCACCGGCTGTTTTGGAACTGCTCAGACGTGCCCAGGCCCCGATTTATAGCAATGGGATTGATCGGGAACTGGTGACACCGACGGGGGCTGCGATCGCAACCACCCTCAGCCAATCCTTTGGTCCTCCCCCGGCCATGACTCTACACCAGGTAGGTCTGGGGGCAGGCAGCCATGATTTACCCATCCCTAATATTTTGCGGCTATGGATTGGCACCCGGCCATCTGAGTTCTCTGCTAGCCATTCCCATGCTAGCCATTCTCACAGAGAGCCTGATTCGATGGACTCTGCACATTCAGTCTCTAAACATCCAGAGATTGAGCATCCGGACCCTGAGCATCCAGAGAGTGAGCATCCAGAGCACCAGCACCCAAGCAGTCGGTCTTTGGGCTATCAAGAATCTATCGTAGAGTTGCAAACCCAGTTAGATGACTTAACCCCCCAGGCCATTGGCTATCTCTATAACGGCTTATTCCAAGCCGGTGCCCTGGATGTGTTTACCCAAGCCATCGGCATGAAGAAAAATCGTCCGGGAATTTTGCTGACGGTGATTTGTCCCGCAGCAGAGGTGGAAGCTTGTCAATCTCTACTTTTTTCAGAAACCACCACCTTGGGCATCCGCACAACGGTTCAGCAACGGCAAACGCTGTATCGTGCCTGGCGGGCGGTTACCACTGACTATGGGCCGGTACAGGTCAAAGCAGGGTTAGCCACGCCCCAAGGGCCTGTTGTCAATCTTCAACCTGAATATGAAACCTGTGCTCAGCTGGCCCGAGCCCAGGATATTGGTTGGAAACGGGTGCAGTGGGCTGCGATCGCAGCAGCACAGCCCCTATACAACGCCCATGACTGGCAGGTTGCAAAAGATTAAAAGTTTTATCGCCTTATGGCTCTAGCCAGGTTCATCATGGGCAGAATGAACAATGGGAGCCCAGTGCAATTCCCTCATCATTTGAGAAAAAATACGATACTCATCCAAGGATGCGGTTTCTGGATTACTGGTCTCCGACTCACTCTGTTGAATTTGGACCAGATTATATTGCACATCGCTACCGCAGATGGCCAAGGTAACACCGTATATTTCTAAGAAGTTAATAATCCACTGGCACTCTTCCCGTGGAAATTGCTCATAGTAACGAATAAGGTCTGCAATCCGAGCATCCAAATAGGGATGGGAGTTGGGCGAAACCAAAATCAACTTGAGTAATATAATCGCCAGCGTCAGCGGTCGACCATTGGTCAACAATAGACTAAACAGGGGGGAGGGCGTTTCCGCATCCTCCGTCATCAGGTAATCAATCACCCGGTTGCTTGTTAGCAACGTCAAAGATGCATCAAGGGTCTTGTGATTAAACTTGACATACAGCCCGTTTAGCCGGCGCAATAGCCGACTTTCTAGCGTAACCACAAAATCAGTTCGAATGGCCGAAAAAAGCAGATATTCCACCAAACTATTTTTGTAGCTGGCATAGCTCAAGCCCTTAGTTTGCTGATGAAAGATCCGAGCTAGATTGCGATGGCTAAACATGCCCCGTTTGGCCACCAGCGCCCGAATCACTCGCAGTGCACTATCCCCTAGCATAGTCGGGTTAACCCGACGGGCCCGCGCCATAGGCGAATTTTGAAAGTGGGCCGTATACATGGCCAAATCAAACTTAAACTTGTCTCGCAGCCGCTGAGACAGGGCCCTAGCCGCTTCCCTCTGCTCTAGCGGATTGCTGGTATCAATATACTGAGGAGCTAATAAGTAGGCGGTATACCGCCTAGACCAGTTAGGATCGTCGCCATTAAATCGGTTTTGGACAAACAGCTTAAGGTCCTGAAAGTCCTCACTATCGACAAAATCCCGCAACCACTGACGCAATCGCTTGATTGAGGGGGACACCGACATTTTGTGGATAGTCGGATCAGTAAACAGCTGAATCAGCTCCCGGATCGCTCCATACTCACGAGCGACTTCCCAGTTATTGATCAAGATGTAGCAGGAACGCTTAAGCGTATTGTGGAATTCCTTTCTATTATTTGCAAATAGGATTGAATACAGAGCCGGTACCGTGCTCGCACCGATGGTTTCGTGATGCTGCAGAAAAAGGCTTCTAAACTCGTCTAGAACATCTGCAGCGGGCCAAGACTTAACGATGTCTAGCAGAAAATCATAGATTGTTTGCTGAGCCTGCTGCACGTCTTGATGACGACGTCTAGGATTGAACGAATCAGAAACTCTATCAACAACCATGCAAGTTACTGGTATACAGGGCCGCTTGTAATATCAGCATTCCACGACTAATCAAAGACTAGATATAGATGGTAAGCAAAGAAATGTGTCTATACATTCACTTTGTAACAAGAAACCGTACATCTTGGAAAGTATATTCGGGCTGAATACGTCTCTGTAACCCTACTGATGCCCCAATCTCCAATGTCCCCTCAGAAAGTTGGGCGCTATATGCAGAAAGCGTTCCGACGCCTAGATACTAGCATGACATCCAACGGCATGACGCTTGGCGGCTCAGTACCATCACGCAAAGCGTACAAACTTACAGACAAATTATAACGTCCTAGAGTTGGAATCTAACTAAAAAAACTATTAAGGAAGATGGGGGCGGAGGGACTTGAACCCTCACGACCGTTTAAGGTCAGCGGATTTTCACCCTCCCACAGCTTTCGCTGTTGCCACGTAGGCTTTGAGGATTGGACCCTCCCTTTACCCTCGACTTAACGTTAGGGTAGCTCCCGTCGGGCCTCTGCACCTTCCCCCTAAAAGTATGAAGTCGAAAGGACAAAGGATGAATTTGATTTCCGCCTTTTGCCTTCTGACTTTCGCCTTCTAAAGGGCTTGGCTCAGGATTGCCATACCTTTATCAGCCAGTTAAACACTTGACCCATAAAGACTTAGGTTTCCCTGAGTTTGAGAGCTTCCACTTAGCAGATTTCTCCACTAAGGCTCAGTTTTCTAAGTCCGCAGCGTCTACCATTCCGCCACGCCCCCATAAAGAATTTTTGATGCCGACAGCCTAGGAATATTCCAAACAAGCTGTCCGCTCAAAAACTCCTGTTTAATTCCAACACCAACTGGTATTCTGTGCAACCCCCTGAACGCTATGATGACTTGTGCGAAGTGCAAAACACTTAGGGGCTATGGATAACCTCGATATTTCACTTTTGATGACGCTAGCGGCCTACGCGGGGCTAGCTGGTCTCTATTTGCTAGTCATACCTGGGGTACTGTTTTTGTATCTAAAGCAGCGTTGGAATGTAGCCACATCGATAGAGCGGCTGCTAATTTACTCGCTGGTGTTTGTATTTTTTCCGGGCATGCTGCTGCTATCGCCCTTTCTCAACTTTAGACCCCAGCGTCGTGAGATTTAGTCATGCGTCGGATTGATGTCATTGGCGTCGGACTGGGCGTCTTTATTACCGGGGGAGGGCTGTATTTAGCCCTTTCCATGGCGGGCCTAGATGGGATTTCAGCGGGAATATGGAGCCAGGTGATTTTTATTGGTGGACTCCTTGGCTGGGTGTTCACGTACCTGACTCGGGTGTTTTCTCAAAAGATGACTTACAATCAGCAGCTGCAAGACTATGAGGATGCAGTGCTGCAAAAGCGCTTAGACGAAATGTCCGATGAAGAGCTGGCCCAGCTGCAGACGGAGCTAGAGGCTGAGAAAAAATCTCAGTCATCGCCCTAAGGCCTAAATGATTGTTTGCTCGCATAGTGCAAGACCAGTTTAGAATTCAGACAGAGTAAGTCATGGGTACATCAGTTTCAGCTCAATTTCAAACGGTGCGTGCCCAGAAAGGCTGTGCGCTAATTCCATTTATTACAGCGGGCGATCCTGATCTAGAGACAACGGCAGCGGCATTACGGGCCTTAGATCGAGCTGGTGCCGACTTAATTGAGCTGGGTGTCCCCTATTCGGATCCGTTAGCCGATGGTCCAGTCATTCAAGCGGCGGCTACTCGCGCCTTAGCACGGGGGGTGACCCTGGATGCAGTTTTAAATTTGGTGGCGGAGGTGTCGCCCGAACTGTCAGCCCCGATTGTTTTATTTACCTATTACAACCCTATCCTCAACCGAGGCATTGAGCGGTTTTTACAGGACATTTATCAAGCGGGCGTACGGGGACTGGTGGTTCCTGATTTGCCCCTCGAAGAAATGGATGTTCTTCTGGAGCCAGCTCAAAAAGTTGGGATTGAGGTGACGCTGCTGGTGGCGCCGACCACGCCAAAGGACCGGATTATTGCGATCGCACAACAGTGTCAAGGCTTTATTTATTTAGTGAGTGTGACCGGTGTGACCGGCATGCGTCAGCAAATCGAAAGCCGCGTACAGGATTTACTCCAAGATCTGCGCACCGTGACCGATAAGCCTATCGGCGTCGGCTTTGGGGTGTCATCTCCGGAACAGGCAGCCCAGCTCAGAGCATGGGGAGCTGATGGCGTGATTGTTGGCAGTGCCTTTGTAAAGCGACTGACCCCAGATAGCACGACGTCTAGCGGTATCTCTGACGTTGAAAACTTTTGCCAAGAGCTGAGAACAGCCCTCGCCTAGCACAGATCAACAACGTAAACATCCTGACTAACGCCCTGTTCCACAGCACTTTGGCACAGGGCGTTAGGACATTCTGGGTATGGCCCTGTGCCGCCGGGTAATAATTGCCACAGTATCCCCCAATATCCGTACTTTAGATCGTTCCCTCGCTGCTGCAGTGCTCAAAAACCGCTGGAGGCCTTGCCATCAGACAAACGGTCTCTAACTTTTTGTTATTAATAACTTGACAACAAATGTTTCGACACATGAAGTTCAATAATTCTTCATGTTCGTTTAAGTGATCTTCAATAACCCAGTAGACCTCTCTTAAATCAGGACACGGGAGTGGCTATTCCTATGGTTTTAGTCAGTGAAATCGCCAAAATTTAGAGTTTTTTTCCTATTTTTTATCAAACTTTTCTGATGCGGCATGCTTCCGTACTAACCCTGGAAAATCCCCCAGCACTGTGAGGTATTGCACTCTCCCAAAGCAGAGTGTAATAATCCTTGACCAGAGATAGGAATAACCGTGTAAGTACGGCAAACTTCCTTGATTTATTAGGGTGTTGAACATCGGTGGTAAGTGGTTTTCCTTAGGTTTTCAGTAAATGTTAGTTGGAGTATTTACGGAGCATTTTGCAACTTGGCTGCAGTTGGCTACAGACTGTGTGCGCTCAAGGTTGCGTGTAATTCCAGATAGTTGCTTCGAGTTGCGTGTACATAAAAGCTGAATGTTACTAGCTATTTGCCTTGTTGTTGGTGCCTGTGAGGGGTCATGAGAGTTTTGAAAAATCGTCCTAGAGGTGCCGTTCGGCACTTGTTGAAATCTGTAAGTTTTTTCTTAGTGGGTGTTCTGATGAGCACCCTATTGATTTATATCCAGACCCCTGTAATGCCAGTGGGTGCTCAAGTTCAGATTGAAAATACTGTCTCTGGCGCATTTGATGATCCGAGTAGTCCTAATCGGCCTAGGGTAGTCGCTCCGGGTAACACCACAACAATTGGAGTCCCCGCCATTGAGAATCAGCTACTGCGGCTGACCAAAACAGCCGACAAGTCAGCGGCTGAACCCGGTGATGTGGTCGTTTATCGACTACTTGTAGAAAACTTGAGTAATGTTCCAGCCACTCCCTTAACCGTTGTGGATAATTTGCCACGAGGGTTGGAATATATCGACGACTCGGTCAACACGGCCCCCACGCCTCCTACGCTGACATCCTTTACTCCTTCAGGTAGGCAGCTCAATTTTGAATTTGATTCCTTAGCAGCCAGCAGCAGCGTTCAAATTCTTTATGCAGTCACCCTGACGCCTGATTCCGTCCGTGGATCTGGTGTCAACGTGGCCTCAGCCTCAGCTCCTGGCTTCCCAACGGTCCAGGCTGAGTTTCGATTAACGATCCGCCCTGGCATCTTGTCCGACTGCGGCACTATTATTGGCCGCGTCTTTGTAGATAAAAACTTTGACGGTGAACAGCAAACAGGTGAGGCCGGTGTGCCTAACGCGGTCATCTATCTAGATGACGGAAATCGCATCATTGCCGATCCAGATGGCCTCTTCTCCATGGCCAATGTGGTATCCGGTAATCGCGTTGGTGTGCTTGATCTGAGTAGTTTGCCGGGTTACACCTTGGCCCCCAACCTCTACCGCCTAGAAAACAACAGTCAGTCTCGATTGGTTCGCTTAGAACCCGGCGGTCTGGCGCGTATGAACTTTGCAGTAACACCGACCTACGGGGAGGGCCAGAACTAATGATGATGCGTCTGTTATCTAATTCAATTTGTCTAGGTCTGTTCACTACCCTGACAGGTGTGGTAGCTCTGCTGCAGCCGGTTCAAGCATCCCAGGCATCGGCAGCGTCACCCGAGTCGGTGGTTTCCAGTGATGCGGTTTCCAGTAACGCGGTTGCCAGTGATGCGGTTGCCAGTGGCGATGGCACGTCCGGTCTATTGGCCCAAGCCAGTGATGATTTACCCAGTGATTTGCTCGATGCTAATACGCTGCCCATAGAAGAAGATCCGGGTGAAGCAGAAGGATTTATCGATGAAACCATTATTCGTCAGGTGCCCAGCACTCTGCCCCCGCTAATTCGTGACGAGCTGGGTGATGAGTTAACCCTGGAGATTTTTCCAGCGGGTGAATCGTTTATTCCAGCGGATGGTCGCTCCACCCTGGGCATAACGGGATCAATTCTGGATGACTCTGGACGACCCGTGCAAAAGGACGTGGTAGTCACCCTGACTGCCTCAGCTGGCACCTTTATTGGGGCAGACTACGATATTGATCGGGGTGGGTTTCAGGTATTGGCTCGTCAAGGAGAGTTCAATGTCGAACTGCGATCCTCTCTGGATGCTCAAAGTGTTACTGTGCGGGCCAGTGCGCCAGCCCGTGAGGCGCTCGGTTTAGTCGGGGATGAGGCGACGGCTCGACAGCCCGTGGCTGATCTAGATGGCTACACTCGGGTAAATTTCACCACCCCCTATCGCCCCTCACTGGTGGCAGGTGTGGTTGACTTTCGGTTTGGGCCGGGTGCCACAGATTTCTGGGGTCGCTATGCAGATTTCCTGGATCCAGGGGATATCGGCGACTATGAAGCTGACCTAGATGCGGGTATCTTTGCCACTGGCACTATTGGCGATTGGCTGCTGACAGCGGCGTTTAATAGCGATCGCGCTTTAAACGAACGGTGTAATGACAATCGTCTTTTCCGGGATGTGCAAAGCTGTGAGCAGACCTATCCCACCTATGGCGATAGCTCCACCACAGACTTTTTAACACCGTCCATCGACAGTTTCTATGTGCGGTTTGAGCAAGATTCTCAGATCGTAGGCTACGAACCCAACTTCTTTATGTGGGGCGACTATGATACGGCAGAATTTTCTCGGTTCTCCCAGGAATTTTCTGCCTTAAATCGTCAGCTCCACGGCTTTAAAGGGAATTACACTCTGGCCAATGGACTGCAGCTGACGGCGCTTTATGCCAACAATCTGCGGGCGCTGCAGCGGGATACGATTGTGCCCGATGGCACCAGCGGTTACTACTTCCTTTCCAGACGGCTCGTCCTAGCTGGCAGTGAGGATCTCTTCTTTGAGGTAGAAGAACTCAACCGACCGGGAACCGTGATTGAACGGGTACGTTTGGTACGCGGTGTGGACTACACCATTGACTACGATCGCGGGGCTATCTTGTTTAACAGTCCGGTGTCTGCGGTAGATGCCAATCCCTTTGGTCCAGCCCTGGTACGGCGGATTGTGGCCACCTACCAAATAGATGGCGATGACGACGATGGCAATTTGTTTGGTGGACGGCTGCAGTACAACTTTGATACCAGTCTGGAGTCGCCTAGCTGGGTGGGGGCCTCGGCCATTTTTGAAGACCAGGGAGCCCAGGATTTTAGTCTATTGGGAGTGGATGCCCTGATTCAGCTGGGGGACAGTGGCCAGTTAGTGGCTGAGCTGGCCCGTTCCTCTTTGGACAACCCTACCGTTGATGAAACCGGTACAGCCATTCGGGTAGAGGCCACAGGGAGCATTACCCCTGACCTGGCAGGAACTGCCTACTTTAGAGAAGCCGACAGCGGTTTCCGTAATACGGCCACCACTAGCTTTAGGGCAGGACAAACCCGGTGGGGTGGTCAGCTGGGGTATAACCTGGGCGAAAATACTCAGCTACAGGTCCAGTTTGACCGTGAGCGCAACCAGGGGAATGAAGACCTGATTCCAACCACGTTAGACCAGCTGATTAATCCAGGCTTGGTGCGGACGGATGGGGCGACGGTCAATAACTCCATCACCACGGTACGTGCTGGAGTCCAGCAGCAGTTTGGGGCGCTGACGGGGAATTTGGACTGGGTGTATCGCGATCGCAACGACCGTGTAACCGGTGCCGATATTGAATCGAGTCAGCTCTCAGCTGGCTTGACCTGGCC
Source organism: Leptolyngbya cf. ectocarpi LEGE 11479 (assembly GCF_015207065.1). Classification (GTDB taxonomy): domain Bacteria; phylum Cyanobacteriota; class Cyanobacteriia; order Phormidesmidales; family Phormidesmidaceae; genus Leptothoe; species Leptothoe ectocarpi. Next base: position 25,842 of record NZ_JADEXP010000030.1, read on the forward strand.
CCTGGCCGAGAAGGTAACCCTCCGAGCCCAGACAGATATTGCCCTGGGTGATGAAGATGAAGCTTATCCTGGTCAAACTGCCGTGGGTGTGGATTGGGATGTCCTGCCAGAAGTCACCCTGCGATTTGCCCAGCGCTTCTTCCATGACGATGACGTCACCCCCGATGCCCTTACCACGGTGGATGCGCTAGTCAACTACGACCTGACCGATAACACTCATCTGACCGGGCGCTACTCCATTTTGGGCGCAAACAACGGCATGACGGGTCAGGGGGCTCTAGGGCTAAATCACCGCATCAACTTGGCGCCAGGTCTCCACGCAGATTTAGGCTTTCAGCGGATTTTTGGTAGCAGCCTGTCCTCCATTACTGGCGGTACCCGAGTGCTTCAGCCCTATGCTGTTGGTCAGTCAGCCGCATCCCTCGGCATCGTCAGCGGCACTACCTACACGTTGGGGCTGGAGTACACCGACAATTCTGATTTTCAGGCCAGTGCCCGGTTTGAACATCGAGATTCTGAAGACGGCAACAATACCGTGGTAACGGCCTCAGCCGCCGGTAAGCTGTCCTCAGCATTGACTACCCTGGCTCGGATTGAACATGCCAACTTTGCGAACCAGGCAATTACAGATCGGCTCAATAGCTCCACCAGTGCTCGCTTGGGATTGGCCTACCGCAACCCCCATAGCGATAAGTTCAACGGCTTATTGAGCTATGAATATGCCATCAACCCGTCCAGTACCCCCAACACGTTGCTCGTGGGAGCGGGTTCAGATTCGATCCAGGAGCACACCCTGGCCATGGAGGGGATCTATGCCCCCAGCTGGCGTTGGGAGTTTTACGGCAAATATGCTCTGCGGGCGACTAATGCCGATCTAGATTCGCTGGGGGTGTCATCCACCAACGCTATTCACCTGGGTCAGTTGAGAGCCACCCACCGCTTTGCCTACCGTTGGGATGTCACCGGAGAGGTGCGCTATATCACCCAGCCTGAAACCAACTATGACGAAGTTGGGTTTGCCCTGGAAGCAGGCTATTACATGACACCGGATCTGCGTCTCGGTGTGGGTTACAGCTTTGGCAGCGTCAACGACCGTTCTTTAGGGGGCAGCGGCTACCGCACCGATGATGGTCCCTACATAGGCGTCACGTTCAAAGTTAACGAGCTGTGGGATCAGTTTGGATTACAGCAGGTGGCTCCCGAGCAGCAAGAAGAATCCCTAGTGGAGGCGGATAGTTCGCCGCCGCCCAGCGAACCGGTCAGTCAGGTTCCTATTTCAACTGAGGTCACACAGACAACTGACGGGGGTGAGGAGTAATGAAATCAACCATGAATGTATCCAAGCGAATAGCCACCTTGGCGGTGACTCTGCCGCTGGCGGTCCTAACCGCTAGGGCAGCGGTCGCCCAGGAGACTACACCCTATGCGGTTATTGTGAATTCAGCTGACGATGGCGAAATTCGACCCGATGATGGGCTGACATTGCGAGAAGCGATTGAAGTGGTCAATGGCACCTTGCCGATTACTGACCTGAGTAGCGCTGAGCGGGCTAGGGTGACACCAGCGGCCAGTCCCACCATTAATTTCAGCTTGGCGGGCGACACTACTATTGCACTTGTAGAACAGCTGCCGCCGCTGATGACCCCAGGCACATTAGTAGATGGCGGTAGCCAGCCCGGATATGGCCCGCTTTCAACGACAGATACGATGGTCACACCCGTTCCCACTCCGGTGGTTGCCCTGACATCCGCTGCTGGAGCTGAAGTTCCTCGGGGGTTGACGATTACGGCTGATGACGTGACGGTGCGGGGTCTCAGTCTCTATGGCTTTTCAGCCAGACACCGCTCCACCGAGACGACTCCACCTGCTGATATTTTTATTACTCATCTGCCACCGCCTGTGGATGCGGGTTTGCCCGATCCCCCTGGCTGGCGGACGCTGCGTCCCGATGCGGATTCGGATGCTCCGGTCGGTGTGGTGATTGAAGATAGCTGGTTGGGAATGTCGCCGTCGGGACAGATGCCGCCTGAAGAACAGATGTCGGCCCTCGGTGTGTTCGTATTTAACGGCATCGATACGGTGATCCAGCGCAACCGGATTGAGTTTCATGAGGGTAGCGGCATTATTACCGGTGCCCAGGCCATGGGTATGGACGTGACCGAAAACACGATGCGGACTAACGGTGTGGCCGGTATTCCCGATGGGATTCGTCTGGATGGCAACATCGACGGGGCTGAAATCCATGGCAACCTGATGTGCGGCACCGACGGTAGCGGTGTTTTTATGTTTAAGCCGGAAGGGTCAGCTCGAATTTATGGCAATGACATCCGGTTTAACGGACGGCGGTTTAGACGGGCCGCGGTCTATCTCATGGGTAGCGGTCACGAGGTGTTTTCCAATGTAATTCAGCATCAACCAGGACCGGGAGTTGCGATCGCAGCCTACCCTCGTAACGAAGGCAATATCATTCGTGACAATCAGTTTGCGGCCCTAGATGGTCTCAGTGTTGACCTGGGCCATAACGACGAAAGTGGAATTCAAGATTTCCAGCGTACCGACGGTCCTAACCCGCCGCGTAATTCCTCGATGCGACGTCGAGATACGGCAAACGGAGCCGTCAACGCCCCTGAATTTGACAGCTATACCTTTCCGGTTAACGGCGCTCAAGCAACTCTCAGTGGCAAGGCCGATCCGGGAACTGCCGTTGATATCTATACCGTTGTTGACCGCAAGGGGTATTACGGGGCGCTGAATCAGTATGTTGGCTCTGTCACCGCCGATGAAACGGGTAGCTTTAGCGCTAGCGTTGAGGTACCAGAAGGGACGTTGCTGAGTGCGATCGCAACCGACGACACCTACGGCACCTCCGAACCCTCCGCCATTACCGCCGTTGGCACCCTGGGAGACGGGCCTACAAGTTCGGCTCTCCCTAGCTGTGAGATCGCCCAAGATCCTCCCCCAGAGCCGGAGCCAGAGCTACCGCCAGAGCCTGTGATCCTCCGCATCCCTCGCAACATTCACTTTGCCCTCGACAAGTCAGATATCTCGCTTGAATCTGCCGCCATCATGGACGAGATTGTTGCTGTCTTACAGGAATATCCCTTTATCACCGTTGAACTCCAGGGCCACACGGATCCTCGGGCCAGCAATGCCTACAACCAGGCCTTGGGTGAACGGCGGGCACTAGCAGCCAGAAACTATCTGCTACAGCAAGGGGTTGCCGCAGAACGTATGCGCATTCGATCCTTTGGTGAAACGCAGCGGGTATCGAGCGGCACTGGACGCATTGACTATGCCCGCGATCGCCGTACTGAGTTTATCTTCACTGATACTCGTGGTCTCGACATCATCTACGAAAACTTAGAAACAGATTTACAGCTTGAATAAGGCCTACTTTGACTTGTCAACCTGTCGGTATTAGTAGAGAACTCAACCGTGAAAATTTGTCATAATCGTTCCAAGAAAAAACACGTCCAAGGTCTTCCCTTGGCTGACATAGGCCGTTTTAAGCAGGCATGGAGTAAAGGTAAAGGCCATGCCCTGGCTTGGAGTTTGTCTCTTTTTAGTCTGTTGGCCTTAGCTCCCGCAGCTCAAGCTCAGACCCCCGTCGTCCTAGATTGGGGAACAGGTGTAGCCGGCGAAGCCGTTGGCTTTCCTGCAGGAACCACTACGAACACCTATACAAATGTTGAGGGTAGTGGGGTAGATGTCCGAGTCACGGTTTTAAACGCCGTAACCAATAGTCCTAATCCAAATCTCAACCTGGGGGATTCTGATTTTGTTGGGCCTTCTCCTCCGGATCAAACCTTACTTATTCCCCTCTCAGGTGTGAACGGTGCCGAAGCTACAATTACCATCGAATACTTTTTAACCGGTACCCTCACTCCGGTTAACGTAACCGATGCCTCTTTCTTGATCCATGATTTAGATATCCTTTTCAACGGTGGGACGGTATCTTGGCAGGATGAAGTCGAAGTATCTGCAACTTCGGGAGGCAATCCTGTAACTGGGATTACAGCGGGTGGTGAAGCGGCCCCTGCAGGAATATTTAACCAAGAGGTTATAGGGGCAAACTCGGTCACCATTACGGGGGTTGCTCCAGGAGATAACCCCAATGCGCCTACCCAAAATGCTAACTCACCGAGGCAGCCAGGGGTCAATAACGCCACCACCACAGGTGCATTTACAGAAGGAGATGCAACCGTTAACTTTGCAAATCCACTGGACACAATGACACTTGTATTCCGTAATGGTCCAGGTACCCAGGACTTTGCCTCCCATGCCATTTCCATCAGTGATATTTTCTTTACAGCGCCTACCTTGACCCCAACGACACCGGTCATCGGTGTCGCTAAGCAGGTATCTGAGGGACCAACAGAGTCCGCTCCAGGCAGTGGGCTTTTTGACATTACCTACTCGATTGTTGTCGAAAATTTAGGCAATGAAGCCCTCAACTCTGTGCAATTGGTTGAGAGCTTTACAGACCCCACCCTAACTCCACCGGGACCCACGTTTGGACCGGGTAACATTGTTACTTCTACCATCGGCACCATCACACCTGCTGGAGGGGCTAGTGTAACCGCTAACCCTGCCTATAATGTGTCCGCCACTGGCCCAGTTGACGCCAATTTATTGGCGGCGGGCTCAACACTACCTATTGGTGCTAGTGCCACTATCCCCGTTACAGTCCGAGTCGATTCCACCCAGCCTGATTTTCCAGCTGACGGTGGCGATGGCTATAACAATCAGGTCACTGCATCAGGGATTGGAGCAACCAGCGATAACCCGGTGAATGATTTATCTGATGATGGTGTAGACCCAGACCCTGATGCCGATGGTAATCCTGGTGGGGCAGATGAAGGCGATCCTACCCCGGTTACTTTCCCGGCAGAAGCCCCTGCTATCGGTGTATCCAAACGAGTTGTTTCAGCTATAACTCAGCCCGATGGTGACTTTGAGGTGGTGTATGAAACCACGGTCGAAAACCTAGGCAACGTCACATTAAACAGCGTTCAGCTTACGGAAGATTTAAATAATACTTACGGTCCAGGGGCCTTTTCTATTATCGGTGCCCCCACATTTGCTGCCCGTAACGTAGCCAATGAGGTGGCCCTAACTCCCAATCCTGGATTTGATGCGGGTGACGCGCCCACCGTCGATATCAACATTCTGGCAGCAGGCCAGACGCTCCAGGTCGGTCAAATCTCCACCTTCCAATTTACTGTCGAAGTGGAAAGCGATCTAATTACGACGCCTGATACCTTCTTTAATCAAATTGACGC
>NZ_JADEXP010000575.1 GCF_015207065.1 Leptolyngbya cf. ectocarpi LEGE 11479
CGCCTAATCTGCCGGTGGTTTGGGCAGCCTGTTGGTTCACTTTTTCGGTATAGTCCGGGTTTAGGTAGGCAGTGGCTCCGGTAAACGGGTTGTCGACATGGGGGTTTGCATACATGGCTTCAGCCGTTGTCAGGATAGTCACGGCCAGCATTCCGCAAGTCAGTAGCCCTATAAAAGATTTTAGTTTTGTAGATTTCATAAAGTCCTCTATATTTTTTAATAAAAATAACTTAAGAGCGAGGGGGATTATTTAGACCATTTCTGGGCAAGCAGCTATCAGCTATTCAGGCCCCTAAGCCCTCATTTGGGAAGCTTTTAGTCTTATCTTCCAGGATTTGGGAAACCCCATTCTGCCCGACTGGGACAATCAAATAACTTCCACAAAGAGGGGCCTTCAACCGGTATAACCTTTTCGAGAAAACACCATAGGGCGTCGTCAAGCTTAAGAATTTGGGTTATGAACAAGGGGAAAGAGGAAAGGGGAAAGGGGAAAAGAAGCCGATTGAATGTCTATAATTCCGAGGAATTCAATCGTATAAAATTTTCCCTTAAGAAGGACGTGACATCGTGGCCCAACGACCGACTATCAGTGACCCAGGATCCATTGCGCCCCTAACTATTCAGACAAAGCTAGGGTATGGCGTTGGTGAAATGAGTAAAGAAATTCCTAACAGTATTCTGGTTTTCTTTTTACTTTTCTTTTTTGCCAATGTTGTAGGCCGTTCGCTAGGATTGGCAGTGAGCTAGCGATTACTCAACCATGCCTAACTCTGGTATATACTGTGCTCCAAAATTCGAACCGATGAGGCCTATTCCTGCATCTCCGTAGTGTCCGTAGTGTTCTAATGTGTAGGTATACCTGGCGTTGGGAGGACCTGATATACGGATACGAGGCTCGGCAAGGGGAGGCTCACTTTCTGACCCACCGCAATAACTGATCACTAGCGCGATCAGGGTTAAGATCAACACGTTAATGAGGAGTGGGAGTCTCATATTCTATATCGTCTTCAAGAGTGTAGAATTCGAGGGTTCATTTCACTCTGCCTAACATTTCTGGTCAGCGGTTGCAAACAACCTCCGCAAACATACCATCCCCTTCTGCTAATCCGCCGCACCAGGGTTGTTAGGCGGCAACAAACTGAGGCATGAATGGAATGTCTGTGCTCCCAATATCTAACCCCATTTGTGAGAGCAAAGTAGTCACTTGCCCCCTGTGGTGTGTTTGATGATTGAACATATGCGTCACCAAAGCCCAGCGGGGAACTGTGCGAATTTTGCTGTCAACCTTACTTTGATATGTTTGCTTTTCGTCCAACCAAATGGGATCTAGCGCCGAAACCCAATCTATGATCCGAATATCCAACGCTTCTCTTTCAACCCTAAGAGCCGTAAATGAAGAAGCCAACTCTTGACCTAGCTCAGGAACCTGCACTGGATTGCCTGTGAACCGAGATAAAAATGCCAAATCCCCGTACATAATGTGGTTAAGCGTCATGTAAATGGAATCAAAAAAGGCTTTTCGATCTAGCCGAAGCTCCTCTTCGGACAATCTCGAACACACATCATAGAGCTTGATATTCATCCACTGGTTATATTCAGCCAATAACTGAAAGCGTTCGTGTTCAGACATCATCACTCCAGATCAGAAATTTGACAACCTTTATGAATCGTATTAGTAACCATCTAGCCTATCACCCACATTGATCGATCTTTGCAATATGTCAGTATGTTTTCTGGCTTCGATTTAGAATCCAGCATTCACTTGCCCAAAACAAGGGCGGTAGTTGTTTGTGGCTTTTCTTGCAACCTAACGTATCGGTTCACTCGTGACAGGCAGTTTGCTAGTTCCATCAGTACTCTAGTTTCATCAGGTGCAACCGGATAGTTAGACGGCAATCGAGAGAATAAATTAGGGACGTCTCACATTAATTCAGTCTATATATATTGTTATCACTACGCTTTGAGTTTTCAAGAATCATCTTCAAATTTAGACTTCTTCTATTAACGAATTCTATTAACGAACACGATCAGTCAGGTCTAGTCCAATTAAGTACTTATCCAAAATTAATTACATAGTCTTCCCCAAACCCTTTGAGGACTTTTTCGACATATTGAACCAAGCTTTCCCAACTCTCGTAAGCATCAAATTCAATCCACTCATATTTCATAAACCG
>NZ_JADEXP010000576.1 GCF_015207065.1 Leptolyngbya cf. ectocarpi LEGE 11479
AGGCTAGCCTGCGCCACTACGACATTGAAATACCGTTTCCTCAATGTGATATGAATTTGCAATCGCCCCAGCTAGACGAACTTTTGGCTATTTTCAAACAGCAGGCCATCGGTATCTCAAGTTCCTATCCCACTACCTCGCCCCCAGAATCTCTGCCATCCGAGGTTCCTCCCTCCGTTTCGTCTAGCGAGCTGCCCGACGACCCCGCAGTTGACCTGCCGCCCGAACAAACAACAGAGCAGACAGCTCCCCTACCCGACCTGTTGGCCAATCTCGATGTCGAGACATTAGCTGAAGCGATGCGAGGCCCTCAGGGGATTGAACGACAGGCAAGCCCAGACCAGCCGGATGCGCCGCCCACCTACTTTACGGGTAAAGTCGTGCTGGAATGGCTGCAGCAAAAGCGGGACTATACCCATGCAGGAGCCATGCTAGTAGCTCAATGGCTGCTCCAAAAAGGGCTAATCTATGCCCTGACCGACGACCGTGACTTTGAAGATAGCTTTGAAGACAGCCAGGCCCTCTATCAGTTCTATCAAGATTCACCTGCGGCCCAGGCAAAAAGCGTCGAATCGCCCTCAAATCCGGTAATCTCAGACAAAGACGCCACCGAAATATATTCGCCTGAAACAGATTAACTCTTTGCAGCTAGACGTTTCTGCTTTATCCAACCTATCGTTGGGTTTCGTACCTCAATCCAACCTACTCTGCGCTCTAAACCGATGGACCTCAACTTCTTACGCCAAAACAGGTCAGACCAGCCCCTGGGAGGCCGATACAAAATCGTGGAAAGTCTGGGAGCCGGTGGCTTTGGGCAAACCTTTCGCGCCCAGGACCTGCATCTGCCAGGACATCCTTTATGCGTGGTTAAGCAGCTGAAGCCCCAGGTAGAAGACGCTGAGGGATTACAGGTTGCCCGCCGGTTATTCGATACAGAAGCCAAAGTCCTTTATCAGCTGGGCTCCTATCCGCAAATCCCCCTGCTGCTGGCCCACTTTGAGGACAATAAGGAATTCTATCTGGCCCAGGAACTAATCGAGGGGCATTCGCTGGCCGATGAGTTTGACATCACTCCGTGGGATGTCGCCAAAGTGGTTAACTTTCTGCGAGATGTGCTAGAGACATTGGCCTTTGTCCATGGGCATCGGGTGATTCATCGGGACCTGAAGCCATCAAATCTGATTCGTAGGGATAAAGACAATCGCATTGTCCTGATCGACTTTGGCGCTGTAAAACAGGCAGGAACTCAGCCAGCTGGGTCGGGGCTTAGTCACACCATTTCCATTGGTACCCATGGCTACATGCCCAGCGAGCAGCTGGCCGGTCAGCCCCAGTTTAGTAGCGATGTCTATGCCGTTGGCATCATGGCGATTCAGGCAATCACGGGATTATTACCCAAGCAGCTGATGCCCCATGAGCAAACTGGGGAAATCGACTGGCACCCTTACGCGTCGCAGCTGCATCCTGAGCTGAGGGCTATTTTGGATACCATGGTGCGCTACGACTTTCGGGCTCGCTATCCCTCTGCCAAAGAAGCTCTGAATGCGATGGCATCATTGCCGCAAGAACTGGCCCGGCCTGCGCCTCCTAGCAAGTTCCCTTCAGTAAGAACAGAACCAGCGTCCCCCTCTAATCTGACGGGGCTGACCGTGCCTGCCATGGGACGACGACCCGAGCCGTCTGAAGCTGCCAGCAGAAGCCCTAGGGCCACCGTCGTAGCGTCAGATTCAACATCGCAGAAAACACGCTTGGTTCCCACCATTGTCATTGGTTTACTGATTTTAGGAGTCGGTCTATTAATTGGACGAGCCTGTACTACAACAGTAGCTCCCAACAACCCTGAAATAGCAGAAGACAATACGGCCTCACCCCCTACCAATCCATCTGCTCTCCCTGAGCCATCTGTTCTCTCTGAGCAGCCCGCCGAGTCACCTGAGCCATCTGCTCTCCCTGATGAGCCATCTGAGTCACCTGAGCAGCTATCTGAGCCACCCGAGTCACCTGAGCCATCTGCTCTCCCTGAGCCGTCTGAGCTATCTGAACCGCCTGTTGTCTCCGCACCATCGGAGGAAGCTGACATTGAACTGACACCAGCAGCAGCCCAAACCGTTGTGGCTAATTTCTATGGTTATCTTTCAAGCCAGTCTTGGGAAGCCGCTAGATCTCAGAC
>NZ_JADEXP010000031.1 GCF_015207065.1 Leptolyngbya cf. ectocarpi LEGE 11479
CTTACCCACGGTATGCTCTCCTCAATCCAAGGCTAATTCCGCTGATAGAAAATCAATAAACTGACGGGCACTTCTGCCTGATCGGCCATTGTGGCGAGTGGCCCACTGTTTAGCGCGATAGTCCAAGTCCTCCATGGGGAGATCAAGACCCGCCTGCTGTGCCAGATGATGCACTATTTCCAGATACATCGGCTGATCGGCGGCTTCAAAGGTCAGTGTGAGACCAAAGCGATCGCTAAAGGAAAGTTTTTCTTGGACCGTATCCCAGGATTTAAGCTCATCTGCGTCCCTAGGTCGTGGCCGATCGGCAAAAAACTCCCGCACCAGATGCCGTCGATTAGACGTAGCATAGACCACCACATTTTGAGGACGGCGAGTGATTCCACCTTCCAGTACGACCTTGAGTGCCTTAAAAGCATCATCATCCTCTTCAAACGAGAGATCGTCCACAAAGATAATAAACTTTTGCAGCTGATGCCGTAGATGTTCCACAATTACCGGCAGGTCGCATAGGTCGGCCTTGGCTACTTCGATTAGACGTAGCCCCTGGTGGGCATATTCATTCAGTAGGGCTTTGACCAAGGACGATTTACCAGAGCCACGGCTGCCGTAGAGCAGCACATTCAGCGCGTTAAACCCAGCTAGTAAAAACTCAGTATTTTTGACTAGCAAGGCCTTGACCTCATCGTAGGCCGCTAGCTGCTCTAGACGAATAGGGTCGGGCTCAGCAATTCCCGTCAGCTGTCCCTGCTGCCAGCGAAAACCACAGAATTGGCCAAACTGTCCTGTCCCTTGTCTCTGGTAGTAGGCAACTAATTCAGAAATGCCCTCCGACCAATCTTGAGGTAGATCAATAGGCATAGACTCTGGCAGTAAAGACCAGACAACCGGTGATTGAGGGAGTTGACAGGCCGTTTGTATACACTGACTAATGTGACTTGGCGTTAGATTATATAACCCTTGGAGAATCTGTAAATCTTGACGAGCGGCTGCGATCAGAGGCACTGGTAGCTCAGATAACGGTAGCCGCTGAACGGCTCGGGTGAAGGCATTATCAGCCACCAGCAATTGCTCAAGTATATGGTCTCCCCAACTTTTACCCGTTTGGGCTAGGGCCTGAAACCATCGACCGTAGGCGGTGATGCAATGGGCCCGTTCGTTGGGTAAGCCTTTACTGGTGCTGAGGGCCTCTAGCAATGACAAAAAAGTCTGGCCGACAGTATCGTCGAGAACAGCCTGATAGAGTAAGAGAGAGGCCGCCTGCTGTCGGTACTGAGTGATGGTAGCGGTTGTGGCCCCAAATTCGTTCATCCCCAATCTGCCCTATGTCATTAGGACTCATCATCGCATTGATCTATGGCATTCTCGCCATTGTCGGTGGCGTCGTCGGCTACCTCAAGGCCAGGAGCACCCCTTCCCTGATTTCAGGCATTGTCAGTGGTCTGTTGTTACTGATTGGGGCATTGCGGGCGGCTAAAGGTATTGCCAGCGGTCTGTGGGTAGTCAAGATTGTGACGCTGGTGCTCGTCATCGTGTTTGTCGTCCGGCTGATAAAAACAAAAAAGTTTATGCCCGCTGGTTTGATGGTCATCGGGGGTGTGGTCACGCTGATAGGGGTATTTGCCCAGGGATGATGGGGATAGCGATGCCGATTTTGTGTGCTAAAGGTCTGTTCCGATGCCCAACCCAGGTTGAGCGTTAGGCATGAGGCGACCGAGTTCTAGCTGGGCTCCGGTAAAGGGATCGTCTTTGAGGTTAAGGTGGCTGTCGAGGTCGAGGTGGTTGGCCAGGGGGGAAAGCTGGGCCAGGGCCGTGTTAGATAGGGTGCTGTCGGAATAGCAGCCAAACATCACCCCCAGACCGCAGGCGCGGGCTGTGTGAATCATGCGGTGAGCTTCGGTGAGGCCACCGGATTTCATCAGTTTTATATTGATGCCGTCAATGTGCGGAGCCAAGGGCATGATGTCGCGGCCGGTGAAGCAGCTTTCATCAATAAAAATGGGCAGTGGAGAATGCTGTTTGAGTTCGCCTAGCTGATGGTTGGCACTGACGGGGAGAGGCTGCTCTAAGTAGGTAACCTGGCGCTCTGCCAGCCAGGTAGCCATGGTTTTGGCGTCGTCTAGGGTCCAGCCGCCATTGGCGTCAATGCTGATTTTGTCATGGGGGCGAAATTCGGACTGGAGGGTGCTAAACATGGCCTGGTCAGCAGTGATGCCCGCCGGACTGCCCAGTTTGATTTTGATGGAGCGTAGGTCTGGGTAGTCGGCATGCCAGCGGCGGATGCGATCGCACGCCCCCTCCGGCGAGCTAATCCCCACCGTTACGGCTGTGGGGCCAATCCGCTGGCGGTCTAATCCCCACAGCTGCCACAGCGGTAGCCCCACCTTTTTGCCCAGCCAGTCCCAGAGAGCAACATCGATGGCGGCACGGGCAGCAGAGCAGGGACCGATTTGGTCAAGGCTTTCTTCGATGATTTGGCGGTCGAGGGGATGGTAATGACAGATACCTGCGGTGATGTCATCCAGGGCTTGGGCGATGGTTTCAGTGGTTTGGGTTTGCTCACCGCTGGAGAAGGGAGTGGCTTCGCCATAGCCGGTGATGTGGTCAGCCGTGATCTGGACAAATAGATTAGTAGACTGGGCGCGGGTTCCTCGGCTAATGGTGAGGGGGACTTTTTTATGGACAGTGACGGGTTGATAGATTATTTCCATGATCTAGTGTTGGTAAGCAGTCCAATAGCAGGTCAACACACGCAAATGACCTCTGGCCTCAGAACATTTGCTATACAATTGTGGCGCTAGACGTTTTGAGCAAATGGTTAGAAATCGTAGCATTGCTGATCCTCGGGCTAGGCTTGTTTATATGAGGACCGTCAAATAGCAGTGATTACAGATTGGTCTACCCCACAAATCAGCAATCGCAAAATCCTCACTAACTAGTATTTATGGTCACCTCTCCAACAAAGTTACCTGTTCACCTGCAAGAGAATATTTCTGAAATTATCACCCAGCTGCCTTCCATGGAACATGGGGCCGTAATCCAACAAATTTTAGAAACCTTGGTGAGAATGATTGGGCGAGAGGCGGATCGACTGGATGGGAAGATTTTTAGCATCACCCTGCAGGATATGGAGCTAGGGTTCCAGGGCTTCTATCCTCACCGCCATACGCGTAAAATTGCAGTGTTCGGCTCGGCGCGTACCCCCTCAGAGCACCCTGACTATCAGCTAGCGAAGACGTTTGCCCAGCGTGCCGCTAAACAGGGTTTTATGATTATGACGGGGGCTGGGCCGGGCATCATGGAAGCTGGCAACGAAGGAGCGGGTGTTGATCACTCCTTTGGTCTCAATATTCAGCTGCCCTTTGAACAAGGATCGAATCCGATTATGGAGAACGATCCAAAACTGCTGACGTTTAAGTACTTTTTTACGCGTAAGCTGTTTTTCCTGAGGGAATGTGATGCCCTCGCCGTATTTCCCGGTGGGTTTGGTACCCAGGACGAAGCGTTTGAGTCGTTGACCCTGGTGCAGACAGGTAAAGCGGAGCCGATGCCGATTGTCCTAATTGATCATCCCGGTGGCAACTATTGGCAGGGTTGGGATACCTATGTGCGTGAGCACCTAATGGCGAATCGGCTGATTAGCTCTGATGATCCGAGCCTTTATGTGATCACGGACAATATTGACGACGCCTGGGATGAGATTACCAACTACTACCGAGTATTTCACTCTAGCCGATACGTGGATGATCGCCTGGTGCTACGGCTGACGTCTTGTCTGCGACCTGGGGCTTTGGATGAGCTTAATCACACCTTTGGTGACATTGTGGCGGCTGGCAAAATCGAAATGACCGATGCGTTACCGGAAGAACACGAGCAAGATGCTGAAATAGCGGCGCTTCCCCGTTTGGTCTTTCAGTTTAATCACCGAGATTTTGGTCGTTTGCAGCAGCTGATTCGTCGGTTAAATTCCTTGGGCGAACACTGTGAGGCTACCGATCACCCAGAGCATAAGTAACCAGCAGACAGGTCAGGCAGCTCGCCTTACGGTCAATACGGCTAGAATTCGCGCTGAATGTGGGTGAGGATGCCGCGTGCGATCGCATTAGCCATCTCGCTGCGCCATTCCGGGTCGCGCAGGTTGTGAATATCCTCGGCTCCGGTCACAAACCCAACTTCGATCAAAATAGCGGGCATAGATGTGCGTCGGATAACATAGAATCGAGCCTGACGTACCCGGCGATCGGACATCCCCATGGTCCGCAGTACAATGTCATGGACGGTGCGAGCAAAACGAGCCCCAGCATTGGAATAGTAATAGGTCTCTAATCCATTAACATCAGGGCGACTGAGGCTAATGGCGTTGGCATGAATACTGACAAAAAGGTCGGCATCGGCGCGCTCAGCGATCTGTACCCGTGGGTCTAAATCCAGCTCAATATCCCGGTTGCGAGTCATCACTACCTCCACACCCTGCTGTCGGAGGATAGCTGCCACCTGCTGGGAAATTGGAAAAATTACCTGCTTTTCCTGCAGTCCGCCAATGCCCACAGCGCCCGGATCACGTCCACCGTGGCCCGGATCAATGGCAACCACAATCCGCTCCTGGTTAACTCTTGGGAGTTGCCCGGACGTTGCAGGCTCCGACGCGCGAGGCGGCAAAACTCGCTCGGGTCGGGGGTTACTCTCCCTAGAAGGACGACTTGTAACAGGTTCGGTGGGCACCGAAACGCTGGTAGCTCCACTGTCTGGCACATCTCGAATGGCCACCCCATCGGGGAGCACCACAATGCCTTGCAGTCCCGTACTAATTTCAGTGACAATTGTTCGCCAGTCAGGGCTATCCTCGCCAAGGGTCATGGTGACCAGCACCGTCGAACCCTCTTGGGACACATCCCAGCTTTCTATACTGTAGCGATTGTCTGGTAATGAGGCTGATGTCAGCCCAGGGGCAATGGCGCTATCGGGTAGCTCCAAAGTAATTTTTCGCTGCGGATCGCGCCGCCGGGGCCGGGAGCGGCTTAAATTTACCTCCGGTTTTTGACCAGACACTCGAATAAAGAAACCATCCGCTGTGGCCACAATGCTTTCTACCTGTGTAGGCTGCTGCTGGTTAGCACTATCAGTCGTTACCTGGTTGTTAGCAGACTGAGTGTCAGACCGGACGGACTGATTGGATGTAGAGCGTCCAGGTCTGGCCGCCTGGCTCGCACGAGAACTATTAGCTGTGGTCAAGTCTGGCAGTTGTACAAACCAGCGGCGGTTGGTCTCGCCTTGAACCTGTACTTGCTGTGGGTCTAGGGTATACCCCGGCGCCAGTTCGATGACGATACGAGCTGTCTGGCCATCGAGCTGACCGACACGGATTTCTTGGAGACCGGCCTGTAATCGTTGCCGTGTTGTTGAGCTGGTTACTTGGGTGTCTGGTAGGTCAATGACCAGCCGCGTTGGGTTAAATATGAGCTGGGCGGTTGGCCGTACCTGGGTATCGGTGGTAAAGGTTAGCCGATTTTGCTGTTGGTCAAAGCGCCAGAACTGAAGGTTAGCAGCATCTGCCGGGAGTGCAATTAAAACAGCCCCCAAAATGCCAATTACACCAGATGTCAGGCCAGACACCCTGTTGCTAACTACCTTACTAAACCGTAAAGGATTGCAATGCACAGCTTCAGTTCCTTTCGATAGTAGCGATCCCAAAGCTAGCGCAATGGATGGATAACTCCAAGATCAAAGTTGCAAGACTCAAAGTTGCAAGACTCAGAGTAACTGCATTTGCGCAATGTTTGAAGGCGTGAGTGTTAAACATTCACCTGTCCAATCACAATTCAGCCGTTTAAGAACATACGCTAAATAAACGCTCTGTTAATGTGCCCCAAATCAATCGGGTTTGTTACAGAATAGGGGTGGTGACAGAGCCGTCTGGAAATAGGTTCCCAAAAACTAGGACAAGATTAGGACATACTCAGTGCCACACGTCGTGATTCCATCGCTGACAGACTCTTGGGTACAGCAGCGGTGAGAATTTCATGGCCCGCTGAGGTGACTAGCACATCGTCCTCAATCCGAATACCGATTCCACGCCACCGCTCTTCCACTGCGGGTTGGCCTTCTGCCGGTTCGTAGTTAGGGGCTATGTAGATCCCTGGTTCAACTGTGACTACGTTCCCAGGGGCAAAGGGCTGCCAGGTTTTATCGGGATTGCGCAAGATCCCACTGTCATGGACATCGAGACCTAAAAAGTGCCCTGTCCCATGCATAAAGAAGGCCTTATGTTTTTTTTCTTCGATTAATGTGTCCACCTTACCCACAAGCAGACCGAGATCGACTAAGCCTTCGGTGATGATGCGGGTAGCGGCGTCATGGAAGTCATTAAAAGGACGACCTGGCTGGACGGCTTCAATCGCCTTCAACTGAGCCTCTAAAACCAGTTCATAGAGAATGCGCTGCTCAGGGGTAAAACGCTCGCCCACAGGAAATGTACGGGTAATGTCGGCGTTGTAATAGCCATAGGCGCAACCGGCATCAATGAGCAATAGCTCATCGGCCTGCATTTGGCGGTCGTTTTCGACGTAGTGCAAAATACAGGCGTTGCTACCGGAGGCCACAATAGAGGGATAAGCCACGCCTAGGGCTCCTCCCAGCCGAAAAATATGCTCCATTTCTGCCTGGATTTCATATTCATAGCGACCGGGGCAAGCGATAGCCATGGCGTGGTTGTGGGCTTTGGCGGATATAGCTACAGCTTTACGCATCTGATCTAGTTCGCTGTCGCTTTTGACCCGGCGAAACTGCTGCATCAACAGCCGCCCATCTTCAATGGCGACTGGCCCCCGACCGCGTTTAGGGTATTTGGCTAATATCCGTTGCCACAGGGTCAGCATGTGCTGATCTAAGCGGCCATCGTTGCCAAATTGATAATAAAGGCGGTCAGCATTTTCCACATACTGGGGCAGCTTTTCGGCTAGTTCTTCGATGGGGTAGGCTATATGCGCACCGTACTTTTCCTTGGCGCGATCCACCCCGGTGCGACGGCCTGACCAGGTTTCTTTTTCCTTGTCCTTTGGACGTACGAATAAAACAAACTGGTGTTCTTCGTGGTGAGGGGCGAGGATTGCGATCGCATCCGGCTCATTAAAGCCTGTCAAATAGAAAAAATCACTGTTCTGACGAAATGGGTGTTCCACATCGTTATGCATAACAGCGGTTGGCGCACTCCCAAAAACAGCCGTCCCCTGACCGATGACATTCATCACGGCCTGACGGCGCTGTTGATATTCTAGATTCATGGACATGTGAGGTGGTGTGAGCAGTTGTCTTACATTATTTAAGACAGAACCATTTAAGACAGAACCTTAATCCGCATTCCGCTAGCTGGCAGACTACCACCCTGGAGCGTCAGTGTACTACCCACTCGGTCCACGGGTGTACCTGCCATCACCCCCAGAAAATCGTCTATAGCGTCCAACTCACAGCTGCTGCTGGCCGCACCCGTGCGATATTGAGTGGGGATAACTATCCGGGGCTGTAGACTCTCGACCGCCGCCGCTGCTTCTGCCGAATCATACGCCTTGGGACCGCCACCCACCGGTACTAGCAACACATCAGGACGGCCAATTAAAATCTTATCCTCTAAGGCAATCGGGGCTGCAGCTCCACCGAGATGAACCACGTTGATGCCTCCTTGACTCCATTTCCAGGCGGTGTTGGTACCAAATCGTCTGCCGCCTTCTCGGTCATGGGGCATGCCAATACCCTGGACACTCAACCCATTAATTTCATAAGCACCAGGTTCGTCCAGCAGATTAACCGCCGCCGGGTTAGGAATAAATCCTTCATCTAACAGCCGACTGCTAACTAATACCAAATTTGCACCACTCAACGAGGGTGCTGGATAACCCTGGGTGCACCCCCTGGGATCAAAGGGGTTCGTCACAATAGTTTTGCCACTACCCGAAAACTGAAAACACATGTGCCCCAAGGCAGTAATCCTCAATCCACCTGTTTGAGCTTGGTAGGCTTGCCAATTAGAGGCAATTCCCAGACCAAGGGTACTGACGAATGCTGCACTGGCATTCTGAAGCAATTGCCGCCGTTTCATATGTCCTCACATCCCATTGATATCAACTGTCCATGACTTGTTATAGTGCCACAGCCTCGGGCCACTCGCTAAACAAGGTAGACAGTTTTCTCGTTTCCACGCTGTACTAAGCAGTGACTGGGACTTGGGTTGGAATGGCGCTCAAGAAGTTGTGCAGTAGCTGTTTACCTGACTGAGTTAACACACTTTCGGGATGAAACTGTACCCCTTGAATATGGGGAAATTGGCGATGTCGCAGACCCATAATCGTACCGCCGTCTAGCCAAGCAGTGATTTCCAAACACTCAGGGCAGCTGTCGCGGTCTACGATCAGACTGTGGTAGCGGGTTGCTGTCAGTGGATTATCTAATCCAGCAAAGACCCCCTGGTTGGTATGGATAACAGGGGAGGTTTTGCCATGCATCAGTTCAGATGCCGCTGTCACCGTACCACCAAACACTTGACCAATGCTTTGATGACCTAAACACACGCCCAATATGGGCAGTGTGGGACCCAACTCTTGGATCAGTGCCAACGAAATACCAGCATCATCAGGAGTTCCTGGACCGGGGGAGATTAAGACCCCATCGGGGGCCAACGCCCGAATCTGTTCCAGGGTAATTTGGTCGTTGCGAAAGACCTGAATATCAGCTGCAACGTCCAGGGTCTGCCCCAGCTCTCCCAAATACTGAACCAAGTTGTAGGTAAAACTGTCGTAATTATCAATGACCAAAATCATGCCGTTGCTGATTTAGAGAATGAACCGACCGGCTAGTGACCTATGGGCCGATGAAACCATAGTTCGGGGTAGCAATGTCGCATCGTTTGCCTTGAGCCCAGCTTAAGATATGCCTGTGTTGAACAGGACAAATAATGGCGGTAAATAGATAAATGCGGCCACCAGGAGAGCCGCCATGGCTGCGATCAGAACAGCGCCAGCGGCACAGTCTTTCGCAATCTTGGCCAACTCATGGTAGGTCTGGCCAACCGTCAGGTCCACTACGGACTCTAGGGCCGTGTTGATCAGCTCAATGACCAGGACAGCACTAACGGTGATGGCAACAACGGCAGCTTCGAGGGCCTGAATGTGGAGCATGATGCCCAAAGACAGTGCTACCAGCCCAATCGCTAGATGGATACGAAAATTTCGCTGAGTTCTGACAGCATAGACAATGCCTGCCCAGGCGTAGCGAAAACTAGTCAACAAATTAGGCGCAACCTGCCAGGCAGTTTTGCTTTCCTTTTTGCTCTTGGGAGCGGTTTGAAGGTTAGATGAAATAGACATGCACGAACCTAGAGGTGATGTATAAGTCAGTACCGCAGTACAAAACTAGTTAATTCAGCCGTCAGTGACCAAAACGATGGGGTTACCGACTAGTCCATCAAGATGGCTTTAAACTACTTCGGACCTAGTTAATCGAAGCCTGAAACTACTAAATAGGTTCCCGAAAGAATTATCATTTTGCAGACTATGTTAACCTTCATCAAAATCTGTAATCGTATATTACCTATCCAGATTAAGGAATTAACACCTATTTTGCTAAGCTTCTAAACTTCTAAGCCGATTAAATTGATCGTTTCCAACAGACGATACTGCTTGTCTAGCATGATTTTCAGGCTGGCGTCATCAGGATGGTCCCATCCTAATAGATGTAAGAGGCCATGGGCTGCTAGCCATGCCAATTCTTGGGACAAGGTGTAATGGTCATTGTGGCGCTGACGCTGGGCGGTTTCGACAGAAATAATCACATCTCCCAAGGGGCGTGGCGAGCTTTGGTAAATAACTTCAGCACCAGGCATGTCAGTATCCTGAGTTGCAAAGGCTAAGACGTCAGTGGCCTGATCTTGGTGACGATAGGTGGCATTCAACTGCTGGATGGTGGCATCGTTGGTCAGCAGAAGACTGACTTCATACTGGTTAATGGGGGATGCAGTCGGTTGCAGCTCGCTTAGCCATGTCTCAAACCAGATTTGCCAAGTCTGTGGAGTTGGCAAACCTGATGATTGAGCTGGCACCAGCTCTGTGGTGTCTACCCACAGGTCTATCTCGGGGCTTAAATATTGCGTCAAGATGTCACCGAGTCAAATAGGCTAGGCCGACTAACACTCCGAGTAAGCCTGTAGCGGTTAGAAAAAAGTGAAATAAGGATTTGCCGCCTTTCTTGACCATATTGCGCATGGCCAACTTGACGTAGCTAGGGACAGGCTCAGAGGTGGCTGTGTTTGGGGGAGGCGGAGACTGGGTCATGGGTGTTGCCAATAGGTTTTTTAATGGTGGGAGAATTCTTCTTAATATTAAGTCATGTGTCGACTCTCAACAGAATGAGGCGCACTAGAGGGTAGTTTCCTGCGTAATTTGATTTTCTTGCTGAAGCAGGGCTTCAATAAACGGGTCGAGATCGCCGTTCATGACGTCGTCCACTGCAGTGGTTTCAACATTGGTGCGTAGATCTTTCACCATTTGATAGGGATGAAAAACGTAGTTACGAATTTGATTGCCCCAGGCGGCTTCCACCATGTCGCCCCGAATATCGGCAACGGCCTGCGCTTGCTGTTCCTGGGCGATGACCAGTAGCTTTGCCTTGAGTAGGGCCATGGCTTTTTCTCGGTTTTGTAGTTGCGATCGCTCCTGGGTACACCGCACAGATAGCCCCGTCGGCAGGTGAGTAATGCGCACAGCAGTTTCCACCTTGTTCACATTCTGACCACCGGCTCCCCCAGAACGCGACGTTTTAATTTCCAACTCCTTGTCTGGAATATCCAGTTCGATGGTGTCATCCAGAACCGGCATCACCTCAATACCCGCAAAGCTGGTTTGGCGCTTGCCATTGGCATTAAATGGGGAAATCCGTACCAGACGGTGGGTGCCCTTTTCCGCTTTAAGGTAGCCATAGGCGTAGCGTCCGTCAATTTCTAAGGTGGCTGATTTCAGACCCGCTTCATCGCCCTTAGATTCTTCTACTAACTTGACGCTGTAGCTATGCTGCTCACACCAGCGGGTGTACATCCGTAGCAGCATTTCTGCCCAGTCTTGGGCATCGGTACCCCCAGCGCCAGCGTTGATCGTCACTACCGCATTATTTTTGTCATAGGGACCGGACAGCAGCTGTTCTAGTTCCCACTGGTCAAGGGACTTTGTCAATGTCTGTGCTGTTTCCTGGGCCTCGGTTAGCAGGGCGGGGTCGGACTCTACTTCTAGCAGCTCTGCAATGGTTTGAATATCCCCTAGCTGTGTGGTCCAGGTATTGAGCTGTTCTAAATAGGATTTATATTCGTTCAGGGTTTGCAGCGTTTTTTGCGCCTGTTCCTGATCGTCCCAAAAATCTGGCTGGGCAGCGACCTGCTCTAGGTCATCGATCTTTGCTTGAATGGCAGGCAGGTCAAAGATACTCCTGAGCTTTGCCCAGGCGGTTGGTGAGCAGCTCGCTTTCGCGTTTGAGGTCGGACAGATCTAGCATTGGGTGCCAGTGAAATGGTTTCAGCCTATTAATTCTATAATGTCACCCGCAGACTGACCGCAGACTTGATCTTCCTATGGCCCTTTCCACTAAGCTTTGGCAGCAGTACTTAGACCTCGCGAATGAAAGCCTTTCCCATCCCTTTGTACAGGGCATTGCCGATGGTACGCTGCCAAAGCAGACATTTGCCTACTACGTGGGGCAGGATGTGTTTTTTCTAGAAGCCTTTGCCCGCGCTTACAGTATTGCAGCGGCTAAGGCTCCCACATGGCAGAGCTTTAATGTGTTTCATGATTTAGCAGCTGGTGTGCTGGCAGAACTCAAGCTGCACCAGGGCTATGCCCAAAGCTGGAATGTGGATTTGGCTCAAGTCAAGCCAGGCATGGCGACACGGCAGTATACGGACTTTTTGCTGGCAACGGCGTGGAGCCAGCCCATTGGAATGACGGCGGTGGCCATGTCCCCCTGTATGCGGCTGTACGCTTACTTGGGCCAGCAGCTGGCTGAGGGCGGAATTCCTGACCATGCCTACAAAGATTGGATTGCCACCTACAGCAGCGATGAGTTTGAGCCGTTAGCCGCGCAGCTAGAGGCCATCGTCGATGACTATGCCGAAGATACTGAGCTGATTCAAGATACCTATCGCTATGCCATGGTGTGTGAGCGAGATTTCTTCCAAGCTGCTTGGCAGTATAAGGCTTAGAGATCTGCCCGAAGCTTGAGTCGCCAAGCTAAGATCAGACACAAGCAATCGAGATACCCATGGCGATTCCTCAGCTTACGATTACGCCAGATACGGTTGAGCTTTCTCCGGGTGGAGAAGTGGTACTGCGCCACCAAACCTGGTCCAGCTATGAGGCGTTATTGGCTCAGCGTTCTGACAAGGCGGCGATTAAAATTCGGTTTGATGCTGATGCTCAAGAAATTCGCTTAATGGCTCCTCTCCCCAACCATGGCAAGCGTTCGGCCGCGTTGGCAGATTTTGTTAAGGCGATGCTGCGCTATCAGAATTTAGATTGGGAAGAGTATGACCCCATTACCCTCAAGCGATTTGCTAAAGCGGGTGTAGAGCCAGACCGCTGTTTTTATATTGCCAACCGCAAAGCCATATTGGGTAAGGATCGCATTGATCTATCGGTGGACCCGCCGCCAGATTTAGCACTGGAGGTGGACTGGACCTCGTTTACCTCAGCCAAAGATTACCAATCGATTGGAGTGCCTGAGCTATGGATTTACCGGTCCCAGTCATTTCACATGTATGTGTTTGATGGCTATGGCTATAAAGTTAGCGAAAGCAGTTCCATATTTCCAAAATTACCGGTGTCCCAGCTCATACCTGAGTATGTAGAACTTGCTTGGAACAAAGGTTCAAGCGTTGCATTACGGCAGTTTGAAAAGACACTTTCTCAGCTTTGATGACTAGAAAATGAGCCAACGGACGAGAAGGGATAAGTTTGGTGTATCTGCCAGCGCTGGCCATCATGGCGCAGCAGCGTTAATTTCTGGGCGATAAAATCAGCGCTTAGCTATTAATCTTCCTACAATATATTTTGTGAGGCCGTCATCAGGCCGCTATCTAGGATTTTTTATCTATGGTCTGGTTTGTCAAAATTGAGCACGGCATTGTCAATAAAGCCACCTTTGATCAGTTTGTTCCCGCCCATGTGGCCTATGTCAAAGACCTGATTGCCAAAGGTCACCAGGCCAAGACGGGCTACTGGGCCGAGCGCGGTGGCGGTATGCTGCTGTTTCAGGCATCCACGTTAGATGAAGCCCAAGCTATCGTTCAAGCCGACCCGCTGATTCAAAATGGCTGTGTGGACTATGAGCTACACGAGTGGTGCGTAGTGGCCGAATAGCTCGCTACAATAGCATATCCGGGCTCGGCCCCTATCGTTCTCTTTGATCCGCATGGCGAAAACCAACAAAAAATCCCAGCCCAGTGACGGCTTTAAGGTCATGGCTGACAATCGCCAGGCTCGATTTACCTACGAAATTTTAGACAGCTATGAGGCGGGAATCGCCCTTAAAGGCACTGAGGTCAAATCGATTCGAGCGGGCAAAGTGAATCTGCGAGACGGCTATGCCCAGGTCAAAAATGGTGAAGTGTGGCTGCTAAATGTCCACATTTCGCCCCACAACATGACCAACCAGGTCTACAACCACGAGCCGCGTCGCGAGCGTCGGCTGCTGCTTCATAAAGACGAAATTCGTAAGCTGATTGGCAAAGTGGAAGAAAAAGGTCTCACCCTGGTGCCTTTAAAGCTCTATCTCAAAAAAGGTCGGGTGAAAGTCAATATTGCGGTGGGGCGTGGTAAGAAGCTCCACGATAAGCGTGAATCCCTCAAGAAAAAGCAGGAAAAACGCGACATTGCCCGCATGATGAAGGACCGCTAGCTGGTTTCGCGGTCCAGGGCAGTAACCACTTGTTCATAGATTTGCTCGGCTTCTTCGGGGGTATTGCCAATGCAGGTCAGGCCCAGCTTGCCATATTCCGAAAGACAGCCCATCAGATGAAAGGTAACGCCCGTTCCGGCAATGGAGTTGAAATGCAGTTGCTCCACCATGATGATGTCCATCAGGTCATCGGGTAGCAGCCCCTTGTAGTGCTCTTTTTGTAAGTTGTCCGAGGCTCGATAATATTTGGGCTGCCCTTGGGGTGTGTAAAACTGCCCGTCTTCAAGGTTATAGCCACCGTTGGTCAAGAGCTGCAGCGCCATAAAGGGATGTGTGGTTCCCCCTTTGCGCAAATTGATTTCAATGGCGTTTAGGTCCCACTGCTGCGGGCCTTTTTGGACGGCAATAAAATCAACGCTGTATCGCTCTAGGGCACCGCGCTGGGCTAAGACTTCTCCAACGCGTCGTCCCATTTCCTGTAGCTCCATCCGATAGTCGCTGTCTGCTGGGAACCGGCAGCCTAAAAATACTTGCCCATCAGGCCCACCCAGGATTTGGTCATGGGTGGACAAAATTTCCACCGTTCTATCGGGGGTAATGTGACCCTGGACACTGGGGGAGCGTTTGATGTCGCCCTCGATAAAGGCTTCTGCGATCGCACCCAGTTCGCCAATTTTGCGGTTAAAGTGCTCCCATGTTTCATGGATATACTGAAAGCGCAGATGCTCCAGGGCGTTGAGTACGGTAGTGACACGATCTTCGTGGCGAACTTTTCCAGGGGCCACATCAGTCAGATCGTCTAATCCGAGCAAGGCGTTCCCTTCCCCTGAAAAGCCTTCGTTAAGCTTGATGACGATGCGCTTTAGGTCAGGCTGCCGCTCCCAGAGTTTGGTGGTTGCGATCGCAAGCTCCTTTGCATCATGGGTTAGCTCGCTACCGTCTGGATGCGGTACATCACAAGCTGCAAAAATTTCACGACTGCCCGCCTTCGTACCCAAATCCAATAAAGCCGGAGGCACCGCCATCAAAGGAATGTCTAGCTTTAAGGCTAACTGCTGCTCCCAGTCCGTGGAGTTGTAACACACCATATAGGCCTCTTGCGGCGAAAGATAGCGCCGCATCCGCTCGATTAACCTCGGACGAGCAAGAATCTTTTCGGTCAATGGTCTCTGCGACCCATCGTAGGTGGAAAACAGCCGTAAACGATTTTGGGCATGGGAACTGGGAATCCCCGGCAATAGCTCTAAATAATAATCCACAACGCTCGGATGCAGCGGCTGTGATGTCACATAGATTAAGGCCGTATTGGGATTGCGCAAATGCAGTAGCGAGAACAGTAATCGCTCTTCATAGTGGTGTACCCCCTCGATTTTGCCCAACTCCTCTTGGTCCAGGCTCAGAGACGGGACCACCAAAATTTGTCTAGGAGCGCGGTCAAAGCAGTCAATAGACTGCCAGCACGTCGTCAGTTGGGTCTGAAGCTGATGAAATCTCGATTCATCTCTGGCTATACAGCTGGCTGACTCAGACACTACGACTACTCCTTTACCAACACAGCGGCTCATTGCCCTTATTACACCAGATTAAAGGGATCTGTTTATCTCCTGCTACAAAAATAGCGACGTGGGACAAAGCCCACGTCGCTATGCATTACCCAGTAAAGGGGAAAGACTTCAGCGAAAACAATAACTTTGCCAAATGCCCTATGGATCAGTCTGTAGGGTCTGGGGTTGCAAATAGGCAATCATTTGTTCCACACCGCGTTGAATGCGACGGGTTACCGTCATCGGACTTACTCCAATCCGCTCAGCTACTTCTTTGCGCGAAAGGCCCTTAAAAAATACAAATTCAATCGCTGATCGGGTTTTGTCCTCCAACTGACCTAGAGCCCGCTGTAGCTGCTGCCGATCCTCCTCTAAAGCCTGTAGGAGCTGATAATGCATATCAGGAAGCGTATCCCCCAGGGTAATAGTTGAGTCAGTTTGATGACAAACGGTGGCATCCAAACTCAGAGGCATACGATTTTTATTAGCCATTTTTACCTGCCGCCACTCTTTGACCGAGATAGACAGCGCTTCAGCCATTTCATGATCAGACGGTTGGCGACCGTAGTGACGAAGTAAATTGGCCTGTAGTTTTTGACTCGCCTTTTGCAAATCTTGCCAACGACGGGGGATTTTAACACTGGAGCCCCGATCTCTCAAAAAATGCAGCATTTCGCCGCGAATGTAGGGCACAGCAAAAGAACTAAATGCACATCCTTGACTTGGATCAAACCGCTCAATAGCTCGAATCAAACCAAGATATCCAATTTGTTCGAGATCCTCATAGGGTTCCGCGCACTGATGACTGACGCGATGCGCTATTTTTCGGACTAAACCAGCATTTAATCGGACTAAATCATTACGCAACTTAATTGATGGCTGTTGTTTATATGCCATCAGCATCTCCATCCCGCGAGAGCGAAGCGATGAGGTTTGAGTAGCCATAGTGTGCCAAATATCCTGTGTCAGGGAGTTAAATCGTGATTTAAGTCCATTGTCGGGATGTTGACTTAAGCACACCATCGTTGGATTACGGGACTCGGTCTATAAATTTTCCGAAAGGCTCCGTGTATTCACTCTGGTTGTTTAAATAGCTGCTTTGGTTTAGATCTCTCAAACCCTGACGCTAAGATACTTTGGCGGCATACCGCTGGTAGATCGTCTAGAGAATTACATACTTATGGAAAAGTATATTTATCTACCCTTTGCAAGGATCTAGATTCGATTTTATGGGCAAACCCTGGGTTTTTTATCTCTTACAGTTCGCTTTCTCACAGTTCGCTTATATAAGCTTGTCCATAGGATTCCCATCAAGCTTTATGGATATAACTTTTTCTACAAATTTTTCTACAAATTTTTTAGATACAAAGAGTCGTTGACTGAGTCGCTAACTAAGCGGAGTGATAGCTAGCAATACGTTTGGAACGGTTAACCCTGAAGAAAATCCGTGGTCACTGATAAATAGGTTGGCGTATCTTCCAACATGGGAAAATGCCCGGTCTGTGGAATTTCAATGTACTCAATGCGAGTGTTGAGGGATGCTGCCTGGCGCCCTAACTCAGCAGGCGTAATCTTGTCGTATTGACCAGATATGAGCAGTGTGGGCACACTAATGGCTGTAAATGCCGCAGGCATGGCCTCTGTGGCATGCTTACTCACCGAAGCTTTTAATGTTTCCATGGCTGTAGCTGTGTCGGCTTGTAAAAAATCCTTCAGAAATATTTTTTTATCAGCGTAGGGAATTTGTCCTTTCAAAAAGCGCGACATAAAAACTTGAGGAGCTAAAGGTATATAAGATAGCCAAGCTGGTCGAAACATAACGACATAGCTACCAAACCTCTGAAATGCGTCAAAGGCCCGCTTATCATACTCAAAAGAACCATTGCACGTCAGAATCGCTTTATTAACTCGTTGGGAAAATCTTTGCAGGAAGTACAGGGCCACTGATGCTCCCATAGAATGACCGCTGATAGATACACGGTCTAACTTGAGGGCATTTAACAAACACTCAAGATCGTCGGCAAAGCTTTCTAGCGAACCACCTAGCTCAGATGTCGTGCTTTGAGCAGCCGCAGACCGGCCAAACCCTCGCAGATCGTACAGTAAACAATCAAAGTCACCTTTCATAACCTGGGCTATGCATTCCCAGTAACGAGCGGAACCTCCCCAGCCATGCAAAAAAACTAATGTTGGACGATGGCCTTGGGGGCCATCGCAAACCCATTCATAGTAGTGATCAACCCCGTTCAGTGTTACGTAGGCCATGTAAACCCTATCAGCAGCTGTACCCTGTTCAGGATGCCACTTAGAAGATACACAGTCGTGTAATCAACAGGTTTAATTAAGCAGATTCTGGCTTAGGTAATGAAGAAGGATGTAGTAAAAGTTCAGCGGTAGAGCGTTTTTCTACCATATCCCGAGTGATTTGAAAGCGCTTCATATCTTTCCGAGACGGCAGCTCATACATGATATCTAGCATGATTTCCTCAATAATGCTCCGCAGCGCACGAGCACCAGTCTTCCGGCGATAGCCTTCCTGAGCAATGGCCCGAATTGCATCTGGTTTGAACTCCAGACTTACATTGTCCATAAGCATTAACTTCTGGAATTGCTTCACCAATGCATTCTTGGGCTCGGTTAAAATAGCCATCAAGGCTTCTTCATCAAGGGGGTTAAGGACCGATATGGCTGGAATGCGGCCAATAAACTCGGGAATCATACCAAACTTGACAATGTCATCAGCCTCTAAGGACTTTAAGACGTCTGCTGCTCGTTTATCTCGATTAAATTGAGTTTGGGGTTCTCCGGAACCTTGAACGAAGCCCATTGATTTTTTACCAATGCGTTGTTCAACAATTTTTTCTAGACCCACGAAGGCTCCACCGCAAATAAATAAAATATTGCTAGTGTCAATCTGAATACAGTCCTGATAAGGATGTTTCCGCCCACCCTGGGGAGGGACATTGGCAACGGTACCCTCTAACATTTTCAGCAGTGCTTGCTGCACGCCTTCACCAGAGACATCTCGCGTAATCGATGGATTCTCACTTTTTCGTGCAATCTTATCGATTTCGTCAATGTAAATAATTCCTCTCTGGGCTTCTTCAACATCCAGATCTGCCACTTGCAATAGCCGTAGCAGAATATTTTCGACATCTTCGCCAACATACCCAGCTTCAGTCAATGTGGTGGCATCGGCGACTGCAAAGGGAACGTCCAAAATTTTAGCCAACGTTTGAGCCAGCAGGGTTTTACCCGAACCCGTTGGACCAATTAATAAAATATTAGACTTTTGTAGTTCTATATTGTCTTCTCCTGGGTCACCTCCAGACTGGATATAGCTCAGGCGCTTGTAATGGTTGTAAACTGCCACTGAGAGGACTTTCTTAGCCTCATTTTGACCAATGACATGCTCATCTAAATAGGATTTGATGTCTCGAGGTTTAGGAATCTGATTGAGGGAGATATGGGACGGAGACTTACGTCCACGTTCAGGCGGTTGCTCCCGTCGAGGCGCAGGGGGAGTAACTGCAGAGCTAGAATCGAATAGCTCTTCGTCTAAAATTTCATTACAAAGGTCAACACACTCGTCGCAGATATAAACTCCTGGACCAGCGATCAGTTTACGCACCTGTTCCTGAGACTTACCGCAAAAGGAACATTTAAGATGGGAGTCATATTTAGACATATTGGCCCTAACCTAGTGCGTTGACATCAAATTGGCAGTAGTATCGTGAGAAATTACGGTGTCGATCAAGCCATAGTCAGAAGCTTCAGCCGCAGACATAAAGAAATCCCGCTCAGTATCCTCTGCGATCTTGTCCAAAGGCTGCCCAGTATGACCAGCAAGTAACTCATTTAATCGCTGTTTAAGATACAGAATTTCCCGAGCTTGAATTTCGATATCAACCGCTTGTCCTTGAGCACCGCCTAAGGGCTGATGAATCATGATGCGAGCGCTGGGTAAAGCCATCCGCTTACCCTTTGCCCCACCAGATAGCAAAAACGCCCCCATACTAGCAGCTAATCCAAAACAGATGGTGACCACATCTGGCCGAATTTGCTGCATCGTATCGTAAATGGCCATACCCGCTGTAATCGAGCCCCCTGGAGAATTAATGTAAATTTGAACATCTTTCTCCGGCTCTTCAGCATCTAAATATAGTAGCTGGGCCACAATCGAGTCGGCTAGGGTGTCGTCTACACCACTTCCCAGAAAAACAATACGCTCTCTGAGTAATCGCGAGTAGATATCAAAGGCTCGCTCCCCTCGACCAGACTGCTCCAACACTACTGGTAGCATACTGCTCGCTCCGTCATTGCTGGCAGATGACAGACTGCTAGCAATGATTGGTACGTTTTCACTGCGGCAGGGATGAAACATTGATGAATACATAGATTACTCAACAGTGTACTTATACATTATGCCCTATCCCCTCCCAAGCAGGGGATGGTCCTCACACTCTAACGAAAACCAACCGATTTCAACATTGGCTAAGTAAGGATTTTGTAATCGACGTAGCTACTCCTCTTCGCTAGCCGCATTACCGTCTACAGCCTTGGTATCATCATCTGTCTGACTCAAACTACCTTCAGGTACTAGCTCCACAGTGGCGTTCTCAGCCAGCCATGCCAAGATCTTTTCCTTTAAAAGATCCTCGTTGACGACCTGTTTCAACCGATCTTGATCGATATCTGCTGGGTTATCAACTTCAGCCATCATTTCCTTTATGCGAGCTGCGATCGCGTCCTCCTCGACGCTGATGGATTCCTGCTTCGCTACTTCTCCCAAAGCTAGCGTGCGGCGAAGACGCTCAGTGGCTTCAGGTTTGGCATTTTCACGCATATTACCGACCAGTTCTTTGGTCAAGAATTTATTGATGTCAATACCTTGATTAGACAGCTGCATCACTGTTTGGGTGACGATATGGTCTACTTCTCGCTGGAGCAAAGTTTTGGGGATTTCTACTTGCAAGTGAGTAACTAGTTCATCTAAAAGGGCCTTTTCGGTGTTGGCTTTAGTGGCATCTTCAGCTTCTTTTTTAAAGCGTTCTTCCAGGGACTGCTTTAATTCCTCCAGGGTTTCAAATTCGCTGACTTCCTGGGCAAGATCATCATCTAAATCAGGGAGCTCACGTTCCTTTAGATCATTCAAAGTGATGGCGAAGACGGCTGGTTTTCCTGCTAGATCTTCTTGGGGATATTCCTCTGGAAAGGAAACTTCGACATCTTTAGTTTGTCCAAGTTCCATACCAACGATGCCTTCAACAAATCCTGGAATAAATCGTCCTTCCTTAATTTCGACCTGAAATTCGCTTGCACTGCCCCCTTCAAATTCTTCAGGAGGTTTACCCTCTTCAACGGTTTTTCCAACGAAGTCTACGACGGCAACATCGCCTTCTTGTGCTGCTCTGTCTTCAATTGGCACCAGACTAGCTAAATTTTGCTGATAGCTCTCTAAGGTTTCGGTAATGCGCTCAGAATTGTAAACAACTTCTTCCGACTGGACGGATAGATCCTTATATTGCTGAAGCTCGGCTTGAGGCGGCACATCCACTGATGCTGAGATTGTGAGTGATTTACCGGGTTCAAATTCCTCGATCAGGGTTTCGAATCCGGACCGTAGCTGATAGTTACCTAATGCTTCAATTTCTTCTTGGGCGATAGCTTTGTCAATAACGGTCTGGACAAGCTCTTCAAGAGCTGCGGCTTTGAGTCTAGTTGCACCCAACTGCTGTACTAGGATCTGGCGCGGCACCTTACCTTTACGAAACCCAGGAATATTAGCCGTTTTCATGTATTTGCGCAGAGTTTGCTCATAGGTCTGCTTAGAGATGTCCGCAGGTACTTCTATTTCTAGGCCAACCTGGCTATCGGGCAGTCTTTCCTGGGTAACTTTCATTGGGGATTTCTGTTCTAGTTGATTGGTTGCGCAGAGGTTTTACCACAAATCGACCTTGTAAAGTTTTGATCCACTTGAGGGACAGCACGTTTACATCTCAGTCGAGTGCCGTCTTGATTCAAGACTCAACACCACCTTTGCTGGGAAGAAAAGTATCGTGGGTGTGTAAGGAACGCCTAGAATTTAATGCTTAGAGCATTAGCTGCGAGCGCAATTAGCTATATTACCTGATTATTCCTCTCTGAGACCGTAGAGTCTGAAATGGAGATGATGATGTTTTTTCCCTTCCGGCTTGGTTGCCTTCAACCGAATATTGCCTGAATGTTTTGTTTAGTCTTATGCTGTTAGGAGTCTAAGGTTAATATATCGAGTGTCCAGAGTTCTACCAGCGATTTCTTAGTTAATCTAGATATAGGTGGCTAAACGTACAGAGTTTTGATTGGCTAGCGATGAGTAGTCAATACTTCAAAGGACATGTGAGCAATTATTGTCCCTGGGACATCAGTTTGATTTGACTTATCGAAGACTTCGCATAGCAAGAATTTATTAAGGTTGGCCATCAGCATGGAGTTCATGAACGATGTTGAAGCCGTGCTTACGTAGGCTAAGGAAAAAGAAATTGGGTAGGCTTGATTTTGCTTAGTATTTATACAAAAGTTTTTAAAAATGAAGAGGGAGGTTAGATCTTTTGCCTGAAGCGTATAGTGTAGCGGTTATGGGTGCTACAGGTGCCGTTGGTACCGAACTGTTGGAGCTTTTGGAAGAGCGTGACTTTCCTCTTCGAGAGCTAACCCTTTTGGCGTCCTCGCGGTCGGCTGGTAAGGAGTTGGTTTTTAAGGGGCGGTCGATTAAGGTCAAGGCTATCAGCGATGAAGATTTTGCTGATATTGATTTGGTATTAGCATCAGCTGGCGGCTCTGTATCTAAAGAATGGGCACCTAAGGCGGCGACGGCGGGTGCTGTAGTCGTCGATAATTCGAGTGCATTTCGGATGGATCCCTCTGTCCCACTTGTGGTGCCCGAGGTTAATCCTGAAGCTGCCCTGGAGCATCAAGGAATTATCGCTAACCCTAACTGCACCACTATTTTGATGGCTGTAGCGCTTTGGCCGTTACATCAATATCAGCCGATTGAGCGAATTGTAGTTGCTACCTATCAGTCTGCAAGTGGTGCTGGTGCCCGTGCCATGGAAGAAGTGAAGCAGCAGGCCCAAGCAATTTTGCAAGGGGAAGAACCGCCTACTGAAGCATTTCCCTATCCACTGGCGTTTAATTTGTTTCCCCATAATTCGCCCCTCAATGACCAGGGATATTGCCAAGAAGAAATGAAAATGGTGAATGAAACCCGCAAGATTTTTGGGGTTTCTGATCTGCGGGTGAGTGCAACCTGCGTTAGGGTGCCGGTTCTACGGGCTCACTCAGAAGCTATAAATGTTGAGTTCAAACAGCCTCTTGATGTGGCTAAGGCTTTGGAGTTGCTTCAGGCTGCACCTGGTGTAAAAGTCGTTGAAGATTGGCAGGCAAACTATTTCCCGATGCCTGTGGAAGCTAGTGGTCAGAACGATGTGCTAGTTGGTCGAGTCCGTTGTGATCTATCCCATGAAAGTGGTCTGGAACTGTGGCTTAGTGGTGATCAAATTCGTAAGGGGGCCGCGCTGAATGCTGTTCAGATTGCTGAACTGTTGGTTAGCAAGCAATCTTTGAAGCCTAAGGCTTTAGTGTAGCTCTGGTTTTTATGGCATATTTCTCAGCTGGGCATTGGGTGAATGGGCAATGTATGGCTGCTAGGTAAGGCCTATGCGGATACTGACTTGAGTATTTTTGCGCATGATGGATAGGCCACGTTGTAAAACGGGTCCTTGCTGTAGATTTTAGGAGATATGATTTTTATTTTTTTGTGTGCTTGTGATGTAGTGAGGATAGATAGGACGTGACATATTTTGGACGAGTACTCACGGCAATGATTACCCCGTTTGATCAGTCGGGAGCCGTCGATTATGAGTCTGCGCGGCGTTTGGCCTCCCATCTGGTTAGTCATGGGACGGATACGGTTGTGGTGTGTGGAACCACGGGTGAATCGCCTACGCTGAGCTGGTCAGAGGAATATGAGCTGTTTCAAGTGGTTAAAGCGGCTGTAAGTGGTCGTGGTAAGGTAGTCGCAGGCACTGGTTCCAACAGTACCCGTGAAGCTATTGCAGCGACCCAGAAAGCGGCTGAGCTGGGGCTAGATGGCACTCTACAGGTAGTGCCGTATTATAATAAGCCTCCTCAGGCTGGATTACAGGCACATTTTAGTGCGATCGCAAAGGCCGTATCCGACCTGCCTGTAATGCTTTACAACGTGCCAGGCCGTACCGGTCAAAATCTAGAAGCCCCCACTGTCGCAAAGCTAGCAGAAATTCCCAACATTATTGCCATCAAAGCAGCCAGTGGCAACCTAGACCAAGTGAGTGAAATTCGCCGTCTAACGCCATCTGACTTTGATATCTACTCGGGGGATGACTCATTGACATTACCGATGCTAGCCGTCGGTGCAGTAGGCGTGGTTAGCGTTGCCAGCCATCTAGTGGGAGAGTCTCTGCAGCAAATGATTCAATCTTATGAGACAGGGCAAGTGCTTGTAGCTAGGGATATACATCTTAAATTGCTGCCCCTGTGTAAAGCCTTATTTGCGACGACTAATCCCATTTTGATCAAAGCAGCATTAGATCTTCAAGGGTGGTCTGTGGGTGTTTGCCGTTTGCCGCTCAGTACAGCCCCTGTCGCTCTGATTGACGAGCTTCAAGGTTTAATGGCTGAGCTAGAGCTGCTACCGACAGCAGTTGTGTAGATCTTCTTAGGTGTTAGTAGAAGATCTTAATCTTTGTTCACGTGTCTGCCAGTAGCCAAATGTATTCCTAGAGACTTATTCCTTCTTTAGTCAAATCTTTGATTCTAAAGAAATCTTCTCAAACGTTTTACGCACCTACACAATTTTTCTGACCTTTCATTAAGGAACCTATGCGCCAACGATCTAGAACAAGCCAGCGATCAAGAACGACTACAAAAGGTGGTACTCAGTCTGAAAATCAGAGAGTTCGGGTCATTACCACGCCAAAAACTGCTCCAAAAGTTACGAATAAAGTTGATAAAAACACGCTCAAAGTAATTCCCCTAGGTGGGCTACATGAAATTGGTAAAAACACTTGTGTGTTTGAAATTAATGATGAAATTATTTTAGTAGATGCAGGATTAGCCTTTCCATCCGATGAGATGCATGGCGTTAATATTGTGCTGCCAGATGTCACCTATCTAAGGGAAAATCGTCACAAGATCAAGGGCATGATCGTTACCCACGGTCACGAAGATCACATTGGCGGTATTGCTTTTCACCTCAAGCAGTTTGACATTCCAGTTATTTACGGGCCTCGCCTGGCGATGGCACTGTTGGCTGACAAGCTTGAAGAAGCGGGCGTATCCGAACGAACGGAACTCAGAACGGTGCAGCCTCGGGATACAGTGCAACTCGGTCAATCGTTCTCTGTGGAATATATCCGCAACACTCACTCCATGGCAGATAGCTTTACTGTAGCTATCACTACCCCAGCGGGAACAGTTATTTTTACAGGTGACTTTAAGGTTGATCACACCCCCGTCGATGGTGAATATTTCGATTTTGCTCGGTTAGCGGCCTATGGCGAAAAGGGGGTGCTGTGTTTGATCAGTGACTCTACCAATGCGGAGGTGCCAGGGCATACTCCCTCTGAGCGGTCTGTTTTTCCAAATTTAGATAGAGCCTTTAGCGAAGCGCCAGGTCGCCTGATGGTGACTACGTTTGCCTCTTCGGTGCATCGGGTAAATATGCTGCTAGAGCTAGCACAAAAGCATAATCGCTCGGTCTTTGTCGTCGGACGCTCCATGTTAAATGTGATTGCCCATGCCCGTAACCTAGGCTATATCAAGTGTCCTGATGATGTGTTTAAGCCCTTAAACACCCTCAACAGCTGCCCTGATGAAAAAGCAATGATCTTGACCACAGGCTCCCAAGGGGAACCGATGGCGGCCTTGACCCGCATATCCAATGGCTCCCATCGTCAGATTAAAGTGCGTGCTGGCGATACGATTATTTTCTCGGCTAATCCGATCCCGGGGAATACCATTGCCGTCGTCAATACCATCGATCGGCTGATGGCTCAGGGAGCTAATGTAATCTATGGCAAGCGACGGGGGCTGCATGTATCTGGCCACGGTGCTCAAGAAGATCAAAAGCTGATGTTGGCGCTGACTCGCCCGAAGTATTTTCTGCCTGTCCATGGGGAGCATCGCATGTTGGTGAAGCATGCAGCAACGGCGCAAAGCATGGGAATACCAGCGGAAAATATGGTCGTCATTCAAAATGGCGATATTGTAGCCGTTGATAATGAGCAAGGTATCCGCATTGCTGGTAAGGTTTCATCGGGCATTGAACTGGTAGATTCGTCTCGTAACGGAATTGTTGGACGCACAGTGCTCAAAGAACGCCAGCAGTTGGCAGAAGACGGTATTATCACCGTATCAGCTACGGTGGATGGTAGCGGGCGACTACTGGCTCCGCCAGCGGTTCATTTACGTGGAGTGGTGACTAAGCACTCTCAAGGTGATTGGGAAGAAAAAATCAATCGAGTAGTGACGTCCGGATTACGAAATCGTTGGAGTGAGGTGATCGATACCTCTGGAGATCAAAAAACCGTCCGGTGGGATGGTCTACGCTCTCGTTTAGAAGAAGAAGTGCGCCACTGTGTGCGCCGCGAGCTACCCAAGCGCTATCCAATCATTGTTTTGCTAATGCAGCCTGTTGAAGCTAAGGCTGCGCTAGGGGCAGCGGAGTCGACTAAGAAGCGAGTGGTAGCTGTCTAGAGCTTATAACTAACTCGTTAGATTACAGTTTGCGGATACAGTTTGCGGAAATGGGTTTCAGGAGCTGATTGCCGCAAACTGTCTATCAGTTTGGCTTGGAGGGCACTAGCTCTGATTGGCCTATATCTGAGTTGCTTAGTTAATTTTTTTTACAAAAGTTGAAATAAAAATTCCAAAATTCTGGTCATATGGCCAGGCTCAAGCTATAATCCATTGCAACTGAAGCTGCCGTAGGATAGCTACAGAGTTTGTTAGCTGCAGCTCAACTAACGGCGAGTACTGACCAGTTCCCCTTCTGTCAGAATACTGGCGATTGCAATGTACTAGCGACGCTTACAGTCTGTCTTGAGGCCCCAGTACTCTTAATCGGATTTATCTAAACGTCACTTCTAGCTGCCAAGCAGTGAAGTTTTTGGATTCCTGCGGTTTTCTCTGTAGCCTGCCCATAGCCTCAACAGAGCCCGGTTGACTTTTAGCGTGCCAAAAGGGTTTAGGTTCGGGTGGCTGTCTTAGATTTAAAGGATTAATCGTTGAGCTTATGTATGTCAGCCCCGGTAATCATTGGGTTGACTGTATAAGTTTTTGAGGAAATTGGATGCCTAAGCAGATCATTATTGCGGAGCAGCATCGTACTGCCGCCGTTTTTTCGGAAGATCAAATTCAAGAATTAATTGTGGCTACCGGTAGCCACCAAGTGGGGGACATTTACGTAGGTACGGTTGAAAACGTACTTTCGGGAATTGACGCTGCTTTTATCAACATCGGTGATAGCGAGCGTAATGGCTTTATGCATGTGTCCGACTTAGGACCCCTGAAGCTAAAGCGAGCCCCAGGCCCAATTACTGAGCTGGTAGCACCTAAGCAAAAAGTGCTGGTGCAAATCATGAAGGAGCCTACCGGCAACAAAGGGCCACGTCTGACTGGCAAAATTACTTTGCCGGGTCGTTATTTGGTGTTGATGCCCTATGGTCGAGGTGTTAACCTATCTCGACGGATTCGGAATGAAGCTGAGCGACATCGTTTGCGGGCTTTAGGTATCTTGACTAAGCCACCAGGAATGGGCTTGCTAGTGCGTACCGAAGCTGAGGGCGTGTCTGAAGAGGCCATCATTGAAGACTTAGAGTCACTGCAAAAACGTTGGGAAATGGTTCAGCAAGAAGCCATGGCAACGCGGCCTCCAGCTTTGCTAAACCGCGACGATGATTTTATTCAACGAGTATTGCGGGATGTTTACAATGCCGATGTTAATCGCATTGTGACTGACTCTGATATGGGTATGCAGCGGGTGAAGCAGCACCTATCCAGTTGGAGTGATGGCCGTTTGCCTGCGGGAGTACTGGTAGATCACCATCGCGTTGAGTCACCACCGATTTTGGAGTATTTCCGCGTCAATGCAGCAATTCGTGAAGCCTTGAAGCCACGGGTTGATTTGCCTTCGGGAGGCTATATCATTATCGAGCCTACCGAAGCTTTGACGGTGGTTGATGTTAACTCCGGCTCATTTACCCGCTCGGCGACCGCACGCGAAACGGTTCTATGGACTAACTGTGAGGCAGCTGTTGAGATTGCTCGACAGCTACGGCTGCGTAATGTAGCTGGTGTGATCGTGGTGGATTTTATCGACATGGAATCCCGACGCGATCAGATGCAGGTTTTGGAGCACTTTGGTAAAGCTCTCCAGGCTGACAAGGCTCGTCCTCAGATTTCTCAGCTATCTGAGTTAGGGCTAGTTGAGCTAACTCGAAAGCGTCAAGGTCAGAATGTATACGAGCTATTTGGCTGTCCTTGTACGGCTTGTGGCGGGTTAGGCCATTTAGTGCAGCTACCTGGAGAATCTCCTGTTGAAGTGCAGCAATCAGCTGTTGCCAGTCGGGTGGTGCCTATGCCCAGTTCCCGAGTGGTTCGTCAAGAGCGCTCGTCGGATAGTTTAGAGCCAGAGCAAAATCTGAAGTCCCTCGACTTACTCAATCATCCTGATTACAACGATAAGAGTAATGGTCGCAGCCGTCGCCGTCGCCGTCGCGGTAACGAGCCGAGTAGTACTCGTGGTAGTCGAGGCGTGACAGCTCCACCCAAGTTGGCGAACAATGGCAGTAGTGCCAGTCCTGTTGTTGGAACCTCCCCGATCTTGGCATCTGAGAGTGCCCGTGATGAAATATCTGCTGATAATACTGCACCTCCTATTCGTGGTGGTAAGCGCTCCCGTGGTCGCGGTCGCAAGCCAGATGTTCCTCCTAAGGTCATTACTGTTGCTCTAACACCTGATGAGCAGAGAATTTACGCCGCTATGGGAGTTTCTCCCTTGGTTCGTAGTCAAGAGGAACTGCAAGAGACTAAAAATGTAGTAGTTTCTGTGGTTTTACCTGGTGAGGAGCCAGTTCAGGACGATGCTGAGTCTTCTGCATCTGAGCCTTCTGACGGTTATCAAGAACCTGAAAATGGTAGTGGGGATGAGTCTATGGAGGATGTTGGTATGGCGATGGCAGTTGTCGATACTACTGAATCTGAGATTTCCGTAAATGTCGTTGACGAGCAGCAAGCGTCTTCTGAACCTGAACTGTCATCCTCTGCGGAAGTACCTAATACTCGTCGTCGTCGTCGCCGTCGTTCATCTGCGACAGTGAGCTAGAAGATGGCGACGGCTGGTGTTGACGAAGTAGGACGTGGTGCCTTGTTTGGTCCTGTAGTGGCCGCAGCTGTCATATTGAAGCCTGGTATGGAGCTGTGGCTTAAGGATCAGGGGGTTAGTGATAGTAAAAAGCTCACTCCCAAAAAACGCCAAAACTTGGTGCCCATTATTCACTCAGCGGCAATTGATGCCCAAATTGGCTGGGTTTCAGTGCGTCAAATTGATCGAATTAATATTTTGCAGGCTTCTCTACAGGCTATGCGCCAGGCTATAGAACGCTTACTTCCTCCTCCCACACAATGTTTAGTGGATGGAAATCAGCCTATTCCTGGGTTGCGTATTGATCAACGGACAGTTGTCAAAGGCGATCAAGTGGTGGTTGAGATCGCAGCTGCCAGTATCCTAGCCAAGGTTTGGCGTGACACACTTATCATACGATTGGCTAATCGCTATCCAGGATACGATCTGGCCTCGAATAAAGGATACGGAAGCCCTAAACATTTAGCTGGGCTACAGAAGCTAGGCACCACACGGTACCATCGCCGTTCCTTTAAGCGTTGCCAACAGCTATCTTTGCTCGATAAGCCGGTTTAGGCAAGTAGGGCAAAAAGGAGGCTGATGTTAGTTAGCGAGCCTGAGATGATGCTAGGACACCGCTGCTCCATCCTCGATATTCGTGAATAAGACGACGCTGTAACCGTTGCTTAATCGTGCTTAAAATGCCACTGACAATAGCATTACCTGTGGATTCTAGTAGGGATTTGGGAGTTAATCGGAACGCTGGAGGTAAATCAATAGCAATATCTAATTCAGCATTACCTGAAACCCCAGAATTATCGGAGCGCGCAGCCAACCAACCCTGTAGCTTGAAGGA
This sequence comes from Leptolyngbya cf. ectocarpi LEGE 11479, assembly GCF_015207065.1. Classification (GTDB taxonomy): domain Bacteria; phylum Cyanobacteriota; class Cyanobacteriia; order Phormidesmidales; family Phormidesmidaceae; genus Leptothoe; species Leptothoe ectocarpi. The sequence continues at coordinate 29,750 of NZ_JADEXP010000031.1, forward strand.
GAAGCGTCGATTGAGTGAAGGCTGGTGACGCAGTCGGCAAGAGTCTGAGTAAATAATTACTTCATGACGCTCATTCGGATAAATCTGCACATCAGCGACCGGTTCTAGGGTGAGCATCAAGAACTTTATAGGGCGCATACTAAATTGAAATTTATGGTTCTCCATTCGCTTGATTTGGCTAGGATCGGCGAGGGCATAGACCAATCGGTCAGTATCACTCAAATACTGGTAAATAGGAACAGGGGCAGGAGATATGGCAATTTCTACAGACTGCGATGCATGCAAATGAACCATTCAGCCAATTTCACCCCAAGGTTGCATCATATACACAGTTCCCATGGTCTGCTAGATATTTGAGTATCGGTATCGTTGCTGGTAAAACCTCAAACAATGGGTTGTCCAAAAACCATTAAGCTAACTCTATCACCTTTATTTTAGCGGCCACGCCTGGCTTCTATATATTTCTAGATGACATCTATCGCTCACTTAGGACCATCGGGAAGCTACTCTCAACTGGCGGCTACAAACTATGCTCATTGGTTACAGACACAGCATGGGACAGCGTCTACCTTAAAGCCCTACAACACCATTGCTAAAGCTATCCAAGCTGCTGCCAATGGTGAAACGGATATCGCCGTAGTTCCCATTGAAAACTCTATTGGTGGTGGTGTTCACGACACCTTAGATATGTTGTGGGAATTAGACAGTCTAAAAATTCAAAATAATTTAGTTATACCAATTCATCATGCCTTGCTCTCCCAAGCAGTTAACCTCAAGGCTATTACAGCAGTTTACTCCCATCCCCAAGCCCTAACTCAATGCCAGAAATGGCTAGCTGCTAACTTACCAAATGCTGTTCAAGTGGCTACAAACTCTACCACTGAAGCTTTACCTCGATTATCCACCGATGAGACATTGGCAGCAATTTCTCCACTGTGGGCAGCTAAGTTATACGGCATACCAACGCTAGCTGATCCCATCAATGATAATCCTGACAATGCCACAAGATTTTGGGTGCTCAGTCGTTGTCTGGCTCAACACGGCAGTCATACCTCGATTGCGTTTAGGCTACCAGACAATACTCCAGGCGCTCTTCTAAAGCCACTGCAGCTGTTTGCTACCCAAGGTATCAACATGAGTCGAATTGAGTCGCGACCGACTAAGGTCGCATTGGGAGACTATCGATTTTTTATTGATATTGAAGCAAGTTTAGATGACCCAAATACGCAAGCTGCACTGCAGT
>NZ_JADEXP010000577.1 GCF_015207065.1 Leptolyngbya cf. ectocarpi LEGE 11479
GGAATGGGGAATGGGGTTTTTGTACCCTATAAGCTGCGGGCAAGACAAAGAACGCCGGCTGTTATTTAGAGTAAGATCGTCTTCGAACTCCGTTGTATCACTTACCATCCCCATGTCAGGCGAACCGGTCGTTGTCCAACTTAACTGGGAAGATCCGGTCACCGGAGAATCTCGGTATGCGTCTCGTCAGCTGCCAGTAGCCATTGGCCGTGAAGCGAGCAAAATGCCAGCTCGCCTAGAGCATCTACCAGTATCCCATCTGGAATTGGAGCATCAGCAGGTATCTCGATGTCATGCCATCATTTCCATGACCAACCGCCAGCTGTACATTTCAGACCAGAGCGCCAATGGCACCTTTCTCAATGGCCGACCGATTCAGCAAACGGGTCAGCTGTTTACCCCCAAAGATACGATTAGAATCGGTCCATTTAAGATGACGGCGGTGATCGTTGATCGGGCTGATACGAATTCCACGGAGCTGAATCGTGAGTATAGCCATGTGGCCAGAATGGAGGCCGATAAAGCGCCTAACGCTGTTTTGGGTTGGCTGCTGGGGGGTATTGTTTTACTCCTGGTGGGGGTGGGGCTGTGGATTGCGGCCCGGGCATTGCTCAACCAGGCGCAGCCTACCGTTGAGCCCGCTCCAGAATCATCTTTGAATCCAGCCAACATTGCGGATGCGGGAGACGATGTGAGTAGTGAGAGACTGTCCCATATGGAAATTAGCGCCCTTGAGAATTCGACTGATTCCCCAACGGCCTAGGCGCTGGCGTATGAGCCGCTGGGGTTGGCTATGTCTAACCCTGATAGTTTTGATATGGGGAGTGGTTGCCCCCCCGGCTCAGTCCCAGCTGACGCTGCTTGACGCCGACCCTACTGCGCCAGTTGTGGTCAATGGTCGCAAGGTGCTTGAGGTGAAGGGAGTCGGAAATATCACGGCTGCTGAACGCGCCCAGAGCATTAATGAACGGCTGCAAGAAGAGGTAAAACTCTCTCGACCCACCGACGTTGATGTGGTTGTCGAGAATGACGGGACTGTTTTGCGCAGTAAACATAGCGATAACATCCTGGTCACTGTTACAGAGGCCGATCTGAGAACTCCAGGCTATCCGATTACTCGTCAGGCTCAAGACTGGAAAAATATTCTAGAACCGGCTCTGCAGCGGGGGCAGGGAGAACTCAGTCCGGCCTATTTGCAGCGGGCCTTGGTTTATAGTTTGGTGGCGTTGGGGGGTGCGATCGCACTCCACATCGTCCTTCGTATTTTTAGCCGTCGCAGCTCTCGCTTTCTAAATCGATGGTTTACGCTGCCCGCGAATCCCCTCATCCCCTGGGAAAGCCCCATCAAGTTCTTCTGGCGGCTGGGTCTACTGGGCTTAAAAGTAGGACTGTGGCTGTTTACGTCTATCTATCTCACGGGTCTGTTTCCTCAGATTCGCATTTGGCGGCACACCATTTACACGCTGCTCACCATTGAAAGTATTACCCTGGGTGACCAAAAATACTCTGCTCTGAGTCTGGTGATCTTGCTCGGGCTCACCATTGGCCTATGGTTTGCCGCTCGACTGTTTGCCCAGCTCTTTCGCGTGTACATCCTGGAAAGAGCCCGAGTAGAATCTCGACTGCAGGATATTGTTGGGATTTTAGTTCAATACAGCCTGCTATTTTTAGGGCTGATTGTTCTGCTGCAAGCATTTGGCATTGACGTTAGCTCCTTGACCATTTTAGCTAGCGTGCTCGGTGTGGGAATTGGTTTTGGCGTCCAGAATATTGCCAACAACTTTATTAGCGGCTTTATCATCACCCTAGAGCGCCCAATTCAAGCAGGAGACTTTATTCAAATTGGTGACCTGGTGGGCATTGTTAAACAAGTGGGTGCCCGCAGCACTGAGATTACCACGCTTGATAAAGTCACGATCATTGTGCCCAACTCTCGCTTTTTAGAAAGTGAAGTGATCAACTGGAGCCATGGCGATCCGATCTCTCGGCTACGGGTGCCGGTGGGCGTTGCTTACGGGTCTGACATTGCTCGGGTAAAGGTGGCGTTGCTAGAAGCGGTTAAACGTCACCCTGAAGTGTTGCTACGGCCCAAGCCAGAAATTTGGTTTCAAAGCTTTGGCGATAGCTCTCTCAACTTTGAAATTATGGCGTGGACCGGCGACC
>NZ_JADEXP010000578.1 GCF_015207065.1 Leptolyngbya cf. ectocarpi LEGE 11479
TTGGGATAGTGTTCGATATGCACTTTCCAGATCCATAAATGATCACTTGCGCTACATCTTTATATTACGTAAGACTTTCAGAAACAACAGCACAGTTTTCCTGAAAAGCACGGCTTCTAGATATCCTGATGTGTTCACAGGGAAATTTGAACTCGCAATCAACGACGCCGTTCATATCACCCAACGATTTGCATAATTCTGTCTGACGTGTCAATTTCCTCAGCTCTCTTCGTCTCCAAAAAGCTGCTCAGACTTTTTCAGCCGGTCTTTCACGCCATGTAGTACCCGATGAATACGCACCACACCTCCATTTATTGACTGTGCTGAATCGACCGTAAATAGAAGGTGAAATCTCAGCCCGATATGTCATATTTTTCTTGTAGCTGCTGAAATGCTTCCCCTAAAGGCTGACCTTTTCCTTGCTCAAATTCCTCCATACTTTTACGGATCCCGGCTAAAGACTCCAAAAGCTCCATCCGGTCCAAAAGCTTTTGATAACTCTCAGCATCTTGTACTACAACAGCAGCTTTACCATTGACTGTGAGAATTATTGGCGATTGTGTCTGTTTCAATCGTTCTAAAAAGGTCTTCGCTCCGCGCTGAAACTCTGACAGGGGATGAATATTAAGCAGGTTTAGCATGCTAAAACAAAAAATATGCTGTTAATTATATGATAATCATCAAATCCAAACCTGTGCTGATTCCAACATGAATCAGCACAGAGGATTCCCAAAAACCATACAGCGGCAGCTCTACCTCTGAAGTTAAAGCCAGTACCTAAAATCTATTCCGTTTAAATTTCCTCAGCGCGGCAGTGTCCCTCACCGACATGTCCCAGGCCTTTATAGATATCGGCGAGCTGAAGCTTTTCTACCTTAGTGAGCTTGGCCTCCAAGTCTTCAGGAGTCACATTCACAGCACCATCTTGAGCCAGGGCCGCAAACGGGTCAAAGCCCAGTGCCCCCCGGTTGAGGATGTCATCTTCAGGAGTGTCAATATCGCCAAACAGATGATCAAAATGAAAGGTGGTTTCTACATCTGCTGTTTCTTCTGGGTCCAAAATCCCTTTGCGCTCATCGCCAACAAAGTCACCGCAGAAAAACTCTAATGATGGGTTCATGGCAATTTCAAACGGAATCGTTTCCCCATCACGGGTAGCCGTTCCAATCAGTCGCAATGAGGGCTCGGTCTCTGCAGCCAGCTTCCAAGATAGGGCGTTGTAGCGGCCCGCTGGGGTCTCGACCTGCTCTACTAGGATAGGCGCGGCGTCTTCATCACCTTCGGCCAGGTCTAAACTGGCTGATTCAGTCAGTAGGGCTTTGGTCTCAGCGGCAATCTCCACATCCGCTTCCGGATTGAAGGGGGGCGCTGACTGATAGGCAACCACGTCCTGGATGGTGGTGTAGACGTGGTCAAACTCGATTTGCCAACCGTCTTTGCTGGTAAAGCCCTGCCGGATAAAGTCTTCACCGTTGGCTCGCAGTTCTAAGGTACCAACCTGTGCCTCGGGGGCCTGAGTGCATGCAACGCTTCCCAACAAAAGTGAGACCACAGCCCCACTCAACAACTGGTTCCTATTCATAGTTCTTTCCTAAAGTGGCCCTCTTATTGAAACGCTGGTCTTTCTGTACCTCAATCCCCCCTAGGGGGAAAGATTTCTGTGGTCAGAGTACTTGATTTACACTTACCCCATGCTGCTCTGGCCTTTCCGCACATCGAAAGATCAAATAAAGCTTATTCGTATGAAAATATTGGGATGTCGAGCAGATGCGGCTGAATTAAGGTTGTTTGGCGGCAACACAGCCTGCGGCTACAGCGAAGCTGATGGCGGCAGCTAACAAGGAAACGGTTAGACCCAAGTTCGCAGGGCCAATGCTGCTCAACACACTCATAGCGGCAGCTCCCCCACTAAAGTAGAGCCCGGTGCCTAAGCCTGCTTTAGCAGGAGGCACCATGGATAGGGCGTAGGGTAGGGTGCCATTGGCGACCAGACTAAAGGCAATGCCGATTGCGATCGCAACCAAAACCGCCACCCCAGCCGACCCCAGCACACTGGTCACCCCCGCTGCCACAATCAGCCCCCCAAACCCAATCATCATCGCCTTGCGGTTTCCTAGCTTCGTAGCCAGCTGACCACAGGGCAGCGCGCTCAGCGCC
>NZ_JADEXP010000032.1 GCF_015207065.1 Leptolyngbya cf. ectocarpi LEGE 11479
CCATATATATGTAGTGGAATTTGTAATGTCCTCACGTGATAATTTTAACAATTTTTCATAAGAGTCAATAAATTCATTTTCAAACTCTGAAGAGGATTCTAGTTGGATGTAACTCAAAGCTTTTTGATAAGAAATGTTTGAAGCTTCCTGGGAATTTTTCTCTTCAAACAAATTAGCTTCAACAACATAGGTAAAAAAAGCAATTGTTCTTCCAGAGATTGACTCTTCAAATAAATTTTGATTATTCTCAATAATACTAATACTCATATCGAGAGCCATTCTTGCTTCATTCCCTGTAACATTCTCAGAATTAAGATATAGATGAGCTAAAGCAATACTACTGAAGAGAAGCGTTTGTTTAAACTCCCTTCTTTCTTGGGTAAAATCTGTGTATGATAAACCTATTTGTTCAATTACATCTTGTGCTATATCTGACTTATTAGAAGCATATAACTCATCAACTAGACTAGATAAGGTTGTGACTGTTTGATTCAGTTCTGAAATCTCTTCTTGTTTCTGACTTACTACTTTCAGTTGTATTCCAGAAAAGATTGCTAGTCCACCTAATAAAGTTGCTAATCCTAATGCAACTCCCAACACCAAGCTCCCCCGACGAATCTTCCGTTGAGCTTGCAGATTCGCTTCTGCCTGAATCTGCTCTGCGTCTTCTGCCGCTTCCCGTGCTGTCCTTTCCCGCGCAAGTTCCGCCTCTTGTTCCCTTGTAATAATCTCCTCTTCTCGCTGTTGAGCCCGACTAGCCGCCAGAAACTCACGATCCTCAGCACTGAGCGTATTTTTTTCAGATGCCCATTCCTCAGCTTCAGTCAGTGCACCTCCTCGCAACAAACGAGAACTATCTGCCTTTCCAGAAACAACCCAGGCCCTAAAGCTTTCCGCATAGGGCCGTAACTTTCTCAGCTCAGCATCAATCCAGGTTTCATCAAAAACAGCCCTATAGACCGGGTTATACACACGTAACCTGTTGGCTCGCTTCACCACCAAACCCGACAATTGTAGCTCTCTCTCTTCAGGCTGGTTGCTCGCCGGAATCTCTTCCGCCTGTCGTATTTGCCGATACAGCTCCAGCAAATACCCCGCTTTTCGCTCATCATCCAGCAACCGTTGCCGAATCGTCTTTAAATGCTCCTGATGATCCTGGGTTTCCCAACTGTCAATCAGCCGTGCGTTTACCAATCCATCAATAGCAACAGCTTCCCTCCCTGCTGCAATCACCTCATCTGAGTCCACCACCAACTGACACAACCGCTGGCTCAAAAACGGCTGTCCCCCCGTCCATCGCAAAATCTCTTGCAAAACTGACTCTGGCTGCTCTGCTTTTCCTGTCAATCCAGCCGCCAGGGGCAGGGCATCCTCAGGCGTAAACCCCTTCAAATCAATGCTCTCACCCACATTAAACGGCGTCCGCTTCGCATCCCCAATTAACTCCGACGGGGCAGCCACCCCCAGTAACGCAAACGTCAGCTTCTGATAAGCAGGATTCTCCGCCCGCTTGTTATAACACCCGCGAATCAACGCAAAAAAGTCATCGGTAAAAGGCAAACTGAGGGTGCTATCAATTTCATCAATAAAAACAACAATCGATTCCTCAATCCCTGGCAGCAGAACAGCGTCGATAAACTCCGCCAAACGCTCCACTGGCGCAATAAAATCTCGCTCCTTTAGCCAGCTGCGAAACACCTGCCGATCCAGCAACCCAAACTGACGATTTAACTGATTGATAATGCCGTCGTACCATCGATCTGGCCTATCAACCTGACTATCCTTCGCAGAAAAATCAATAATAATCCCCACCCAGCCATCAGACTGCAGCTTAGCCAGGGTTCTCACCATCAGACTGGTCTTCCCCATCTGCCGAGAGTTCAGCACATAGCAAAACTCCCCTGCTTTCAGCGCCTCATATAGTTCCGTATCACTTTCCCGCGTCACATAGGACGGCACATCCTGCGGTAACGCCCCACCAACTTTATAAAACGAGGAATTTGCACTGCTCATACTGCCATCCTCAACCGCGAATGAAAATAAGGCCGATACAGACGTTCGTGGCGTAGCACCACCCCGTTACCCTGCAAATTCACTAACCCCATGCCATTTAGCTTAAACGCTAGCATCGACTTCAGCTCCACCGGATGTTCAGAAACAATCACCTGCTCAAATGCCTGGGCCAACTCCGGATGTTGCTGCAAATTCCACAGGTGCCGCCGCAGGTGCTCACCATAAATACCCGCATCGGTGGGCGCTTCTTTTAGCAGTTGCTCCAGGGTCAAATCCTGTTGAGCAATGTGATACAGCGCCAGCCGTACCAGATAGGGATGCCCTCCCACCATGGCCATTAGGTCATCCACATCTGCTGAGGACCAATTCAGACCATGCTTCTCCACCAGCTCCAACACCTTGTCCGCTGTAAACTCCGGTAGCTCCACCGCCAAACCCACATTAAACGGCGAGACATTGCTTTCTAAAACAATGTAGGATTCGGTCGAATGGGCAATGGCTAGCTTTAATTTGGCCCATGTAGCATCTACCTTGGCTTTCTCATTCCAGGAACGCAGCAGGGTTAAAAATTCCTTGGATACCGCTTCATAGGGAAACAGGCGATCCAGTTCATCCAGGGCCAAAAATAAGGAAGTGTCAATTTTGGAGAGCAGATGCTCTTCAAAATAGTCGGTACAGTTTTCCTTGGGGCCAAACAGCTCCTCATCCCAAAATTCGGTCACCTTGCGAGGCGAGAACCCTAACTTGCGGCTGACTAACGCACAGAGTCGTTTTAGGAAAATGCTGGAGTCGGTAAAGGTGCGCTCATCGGTCTCTAGAAAATCTAGCGTTACCGTTCGATAGTTAAGTTCATCCGCCCGGTCACGGATGCGGGCAAGCAGGGACGTTTTGCCCATCTGTCGAGGAGCCTTCACCCGTACCAGCCCGCCGCGATTTTCAATTTCTTGCAGACAGCGGGTATCCCAAGGTTCGCGTCGAATGTAAAATGCAGAATCTAGCGGCATGGTGCCACTCGGTAGCTCTAGATCCGCCACGGGCAAAGGTGGACGCTGATGCGAGGGCGGTGTCACTGACCGCTGGCTGTTTTCTTCCGCTGCAGGCACTTGCCCAGAGCCAATCAGCGCCAGGATATCGTCCACCAACTTGGGCGTATCCGCAGGTGTTTGCCAGGACTTCTGTTGGATGGTTTGTAAAATACTTCTCAACTCATAGTTAAGCGGATCGTCCAGGGGCAAGTTAATCCGAATTGGCAAGATCGCGGGCTTACCCAGCTTATCCTGCAGGCGCTTAGCCGTTCGCACCTCGCCTGCCACCATATCACTGCTCACCGACTGCTCTGACAGCAGTAGCAAAAAGTAATCACACTGCTTCAACTCCTGATCGATTCGGTCTACCCAGTTTTCGCCCCAGTTAATACTCTCCGCTGCCATAAACATCGAATGCCCTGCTGCGGTCAAAGCCTGGTGCAAATCTCCAGCCAGACTTAAATCCGGTTCTGCACTGCGATAGCTAACAAAAATTTGCCGAGGTTCCGTGGTAGCAGACCTTTTATACAAATTGGTCATGGAATGGGGCCTAGATCAGGAAAGGCTAATCCAGTAAGCCTACAGCCCTAAACGAGCAAATTGCGTTCTTTATAAGGATAAATTTGGATCAGGCTGATGGTCATGTAGGCGGTAGTGGGCAGAGATGGTCTGATTTTTGATCTACGTTTGTTCAGACTTAGACTCTGAAAATATCGATATAAAAAGCTTGTAGTCCCTGTGTGGCAGTTGATTTCAGCTTTGTTTGATCGTTTTTGTATCAGTCATCATAGTGAAAATACTGAGCTAGGATACTATACCTGTAGAAATAACTGCTTTGCCTAGGGAGTGGTTTGCTTGGTAATCAGTCAGTATGGATTTTGATCGTGCGCTTGCCTTGGTTAATGACGCAATGTCTGCAGCCTCTGGCAGACTCATTAGTGATGCGGAACTGGCTTTATTCAAGGGAGCCTGGTACGGCCAAACCTATGAGGTAATTGCTGAGGAATCGGGGTATGCCGCTAGCTACTTTACTCGCATTGTCGGTCCCAAATTTTGGAAAAATCTTAGCCAGGCCTTAGGAGAAAAGGTTAGCAAAACTAGCTTTCGTGCTGCCATTGAAAAGCGCCATCGCCTTGGCGAAGCTTTGCCCCCGAGCATTCCAGAAGCTCCTCCTGCCCCCTCTTCTTTCTACGCTACTCCCGCTTCACCGACCCTTTCCATCGACTGGGGTGAAGCCCCTGACGTTACTGCTTTTTATGGTCGTCAATCTGAACTTCATACCCTAACTCAATGGGCTGTGGACGATCGCTGTCGTTTGATCGGTGTTTTGGGGATGGGGGGAATTGGCAAAACCACCCTGACTGCAAAGTTTATAGAAGTTTTAGAAGCCCAGGCAGACTGCCCGTTTACTCACATTATTTGGCGTTCGCTACGCAACGGGCCGCCCTTAACTGAATGGCTAGATGAGGTGGTTTCATTTGTCTCCGATCAGCAGGATACCGAGGCCACCCCTAAGCGGTTGTTGCATTGGTTACGCCAATCGCGATGTCTCCTGGTGCTCGATAATATGGAGACTCTTTTGCATGGTGGGGAGCGAGCGGGCTGTTTTCGCAGTGACTATGCAGATTATGGAGAGTTGTTAAAGCTATTGACTGAAACCCGCCATAAAAGCTGTGTTATTCTTACTAGCCGTGAAAAGCCAGCGGTATTGGGTGCCTTTGAAGGGATAAATTTGCCGGTGCGATCGCAATCCCTAACAGGGTCTCCAGAAGCGGCCATTGCCCTGCTTAATGCCAAGGGGCTGCTGGGCACAGACACTGAAAAACAGTCTCTGGGAGAACGCTATAGCTACAGCCCTCTGGCCTTAAAAATTGTTGCCACCTCCATTCAAAGTCTTTTCGAAGGACGGATCGATCTGTTCTTGGCTGAAGATACCCTGGTGTTTAACGGTCTTCAGCGTCTGTTAGACCAACAGTTTGATCGACTAATGGCTCTGGAAAAGACAGTGATGATCTGGTTAGCCGTTAACCGAGAATGGACTGCCATTGGTGAACTGGTGGAGGACATTCAGCCCCCAGTGGCCAGGATTCAGGTGTTGGAAACGTTAGAATCGCTTAGCTGGCGCTCCCTGATTGAAAAACAGGGGGGACGCTACACCCAACAGCCAGTGGTAATGGAATATGTCACCAGTCAGTTTATTCAACAGGTGTTGCAAGAACTCAACGGGGCCGACCTGGCGTTATTTCTCAGCCATGCATTACTAAAAACTACCGTAAAAGATTACATTCGTCTCAGCCAGCAGCGCTTGATTTTACAACCCATTGCCCATCAGTTTGCCCGTAGCTTTAGTGCTAAAGCAATCTTAGAACAACAGATACAGCGGTTGTTAACTACTTTGAGGCAGCGATCGCAACCCGGGTACGGTGCCGGTAATCTGCTAAATCTGTGTATTGATCTGGGGGTGGATCTAGCGGGGTTAGATTTTTCCCATCTGCCGATTCACCAGGCCTATTTGCAACAGACCTGTTTGCATCAGGCTAGTTTTGTGGGGGCCACCTTTATCCATACGGCCTTTACCCAAACCTTTGGCAATGTACTGGCGGTGACGTTTAGTCCCAATGGCCAACTGGTGGCAGCCTCTGACACCAACGGTCAGATTTGGCTGTGGCGAACAGACCAGTTGGAGCAACCGTACCTGACATGGCAGGGCCATGGAAACTGGGTCTGGAGTCTGGACTTTAGCCCTGACAGCCAGATCCTAGCCAGCGGCTGTGATGATGATGATGACACCCTCAAACTGTGGGATGTGCATACAGGGCAGCATCTGCGGACACTCATGGTGCCGGACAGTCGGGTGCGCACCGTTGGCTGGCAACCTCAGCAAACCATAATTGCCAGTAGCGGCGTAGATGGGGCAGTGCGGCTGTGGGATCCCGAGACCGGGGACTGTGTGAACACGCTGGAAGGCCATAGCAACAAGTCATCGGCATTGGCCTGGTGTCCCCGGCAGGGACACCTTCTCGCGACGGGTAGTGCGGATCAGACTATCAAAATATGGGACACAGCTACGGGGGACTGTTTGCGGACGATGGAGGTGGGGGAGGGGGTATTTGCGATCGCATGGCATCCCCACAGACAGCTGTTGGCCAACGGCACCAAAAACGGCGATGTCCAGATTTGGGACAGTAATACCGGTGAACTACTCCACAGCCTGCAGGGTCACCAAAAATGTATTTGGAGTGTCGCCTGGAACCGTGACGGTAGCCTATTGGCCAGCGGCGGTGACGATCGTAGTATTCGTCTGTGGGATACCCACACCGGACAGTGTTTGCGTATTCTCCAGGGCCATCAAAATATCGTCCGAGCCGTACGATGGCGACCTGAGGCGGACAATATATCTCAAGATACTTTTGAAATGCTGGCCAGCGGGTCGTTTGACCAAACTGTGCGGCTATGGAATCCTCGGGCCGATGCCTCCCTTAAAGTATTGCAAGGGTATCGCAATGATCTACAGGCCCTGGCCTGGCACCCCAAAAATACCCTGGTAGCCAGCGGTGGCCACGATTGCCAGGTGCGGCTATGGGATATACACACAGGGCAATGTCTCAGCACCTTATCCGGTCACAGTCGACCAATATGGGCTGTCGCCTGGAGCCACGAGGGGCAACTGGCCAGCAGCGGCGACGATCAGACCATCCGTCTGTGGAATATGGACACACACCAGGTGGATGCGGTCTTAAAAGGTCATCAGGGCAGTATTTGGGGCCTGGCCTGGCATCCTGATAACAATCTCTTGGCCAGTGCATCCCATGATCAAACCGTACGGCTGTGGGACACAGAAACGGGCCGTTGCGTCACCACGTTCAAAGGTCATAAAAGCTTTGCCCGCGCTGTGGCCTGGAGCCCTGATGGTCAGATTTTGGCCAGCGGTAGCTACGATCAAACCCTCCGACTGTGGGATGTGGCCACCGGAGACTGTCTCCACGTGCTGCACGACCCGGATAACTGGGTGTGGAAAATGGCCTTTAGTCCTAACGGCAAAACTCTCGTAACCGGCAGCACCAACGGTGATGTCAAACTGTGGCAGGTGTCTACAGGTAAGCATATACAAACTCTCAAGGGACACCAAAATTCGGTATGGGCATTGGCCTGGCGTCCCAATGGTCGCACCCTAGTCAGTAGTTCCTGTGACCAGACAGTGAGGATTTGGCGGGTAAGCGATGGTCAGTGTCTCCAGGTGTTTAAAGGTCATACTAATCTGATCTGGCGGATGGCCCTGAGTCCCGATGGCAAGACCATTGCCAGCTGTGGTTCGGATGAAACCATTCGGGTGTGGGATGCGGTTGCCGGAACCTGTCTAAAAGTTTTGCGACCCATACGACCCTACGAAGGGATGAACATTAGTGATGTCCAGGGCCTGACCGATGCACAACAAATCAATCTCAAGAGACTGGGAGCGATCATGCAAGTCCCAGACACAGCTGAGCTTCCCGAGGCACCATTACCGAAGAGGGTCATCGCTAGTCAGTCAGAAACGTCACCGTTGGAGATCCAGTTATTCGGTGGTTTGACCGTTACGTACCAGCAAAAAATAGTAAGCAACCTGGGGACCAGTCGCACCCAGTCATTGTTGGTCTATTTATTGTTGCATCGTCACACCAACCAATCACGACAACAAATTGCCCTGTCTCTATGGCCCGATTCCGTGGATAGCCAGGCCCGCACAAACCTGCGCAAAGAACTCCATAATCTCCGACGTCACTTACCCGAGGCTGAGATTTATCTCCAAAAAAATGCCAGTCAGCTAGGCTGGCAAAATCAAGCACCTTTCTGGTTGGATGTGGCTGCTTTTGAAGCAGCACTTGCCAGGGTAAATGAGCAGTCAGAAGCAGACCCACTGCCCCAGTTAGAACAGGCTGTTTCCCTTTATAAAGGAGACTTGCTGCCAGCTATGTATGACGAGTGGCTGGGTCCCCTACGGGATGATTTACAACAACAGTTTAGCCAGGCGTTAGCCCAGTTAGTGACTCTCTTAACCAAGCAAGAGAAGTATGCAATAGCCTTGACCTATGGAGAGCGGCTATTACGGTTAGATCCCCTGAGAGAACCAACCTATCAACAGCTGATGCAGTTGCATGATCGGTTGGGGCATCGTGCCATGGCACTGCAGATTTATCACCAGTGTATGACGACTCTGAGGGATGAATTAGGCATTGATCCGAGTTCGACAACTCAGCAACTATATAGTCAACTACTCCAGTAGGCTATCCCAGCAACGACATAGCATGAGCTAGCGGATGCATCTAGCGATCGCAGGTAGCTGTGTCTGCAAAGGGAGAAGAATTTTATAAGACCTAAAATTTCGTCTGCAGAGGTTGCCATGAAACGCCTGTACGACAAAAGACAGGACATAAATAAATCCTCGATGAATACAGTTATCGGGAGCAGTTGTTGCTAACTTTGGATTTTTTCTAGAGTAAGTCTTCAATTTTTAGGTAAGGTTTAACCCGCCATCTGAGAGCAAGATCTCGCCCGTAATATAGTGACTGACTACCAACATAGAGGCAACCTGCGCTATTTCCTCAGGTTGTGCCCCTCGGCCCATTGGCGATCGCACTTCCCAAAGCTTCCTGGCTGCTGTCCAATGTTTGCTCATGGGCGTTTCTACCAAACCGGGGGCAATGGCATTTACGCGAATTTGTGGAGCCAGGTTGAGCGCTAGTAGCTTGGTCATATGGTTTAGAGCAGCTTTGCTGACGGAATAGGGAATGGAAGCTCCCTTCGGACGAATACCCGCATGGGAGCTGATATTGAGGATGCAGCTAGGACGTTCATCACTCGATGATTGACGTAGGGCACCTTCGGCTTCTGTAATCAGTGTCCAGGGCGCGATGACGTTCACCTCATACAGCGATCGCCAGATTTCCGGTGACGCTTCCTTTAAAGACGTGTGTGGAATAGTTGCGCTAATACCAGCATTGTTGACCAAGACATCTAACCTGCCGTGGTGTGAGAGTACCGTTGTGATTAAATGGCGAGATTGGTCTTGATCGGCCAAATCAGCTTGTGTGTAAGATGCGCCAGGATGTGCTTTGGCCAAGGCCTCACCGGAAGCTACTGAAGACTTGGAATGAAAGGCAATGGTGAAATTGTCTTGGGCGAGTCGCTGTGCGATCGCTCGCCCAATCCCAGACGTTGAACCTGTTACTAGTGCAACTCTCTTGTTACCGCTATCTTTACTCATGGTAGGCGTCGCTTTTACTTCAAACGAAAAAACAGATGAGCATCTGCCACAGATTGTTGATCGAGAAGACGTTAAGAAAACCTCAAAAGAGTGCATTCTAACGATCTTCCCGACGATTTTCCTGACGAGGTTTTAAATCACTGAAGACCCAGCATTGTCTGACAGGACTACAGGTACCGTATTACCCTGAAATTCAGTGCTACCAACGGCAACAAAGTCTTCAGTATTGAGCTGATTTGCCCCCACACCGTGAACTATGGCCAGTTGTTCCTCGGCTAAGCTAATAATGGCGCTACTACCGTTTTGAGCAATGGTGAGATCTTCAAAGAGCAGCCCATTTGATAGGCCAATGAAGTCTGTGCCGTTCTGGAAGTCACGAATAATATCGCGCCCCTGCCCTGCAGCAATTACGAACGTATCGCTGCCAGCATTTCCCTCCAAGACATCATTGCCTGGGCCACCTTCGAGGAGATCATCGCCTGCGCCACCGATGAGACGGTCATCGCCAAAACCGCCAATTAGAGTATCATCACCGCTACCCCCACTGAGCAAATCCCCGCCTGTACCACCGATAGCAATATCATCACCACCGCGTGTGAAAATGCTGTCATCGCCTCCTTTGCCATCGATAATGCCATTAGCATTCGTTCCTCTTAGAGTCTCAGACTCACGGGTTCCAGATGCCGCAGATTGGATATTGGGCAGCTCAGGTACCGGTTGCCCCTCAGAAAAGGTGTCAAAGGTAACGTTGAGCGCAATCCTGCCATCTGCTCCATCTCTGCGAGCGATCTGACGGAGGGTTTGCCCCTCATTCACGCTTCTAAACGCGCCAACTTTGAACAGCTTGCGGGTTAGCGTATCGTAGGTCGCATCAAATTCTAGATCGCCTCTTTCCGGACCAAGGTCAATATCGAACTGCGTTTCGCTACCGTCTGCATTGAGACGGAAGGCTCGAATTTTAATCGGAATCTCCCGCTGATTGACGTCAATATCAGCCGTCAGTGTCGTTCTTTCAAAGGTTTCGTCAAAGCGTTGTTCAAACACTTGATTACCAATTTCGGCTTCAAAGCGCACAGGGTTCGGATCATTACGGTCAAGATCTAGCGGTATCAATTGATTTAAGTTGAGATTTAGCCGAGCCGTCTCGATGGGAGGGGCATTAAACGTCAGCTGATAGTCAACATCTGCCCCTGATTTGCCGCTGACTCTAACAAAGTAAGTGCCTGGGTCGAGCCGGTCAAAGGAGATTTGGTCTGGCCCGCTACTTGCGGAGGGCCGTATCAGGTCGTCAAAGTTGCTGCGACCATCGTTGTTGAAATCTCTGACCACTGAAACACTGACGAGATCTGGGTCATCTGAAAGGAGCGTAGCGTTTAGCTGACTGGGCTCAGTGACTTCAATTTTGAAAATGTCAAAGCGGTCTTCGTCAGGACGAGGTCTTGCCTCTGATTTCACATTGCCGACGATGGTTAATTCCTCCTGTCCGACTTCGCCTAAATCTTGGGCATCGCGGATTGAGTTATTGATTTCCAGTTCGTTGATCACGTCAGGATTATCATCTTCTGGTGCCTCTACAGTGGGAAACTGATTGACAAAGTCACGATCGCCAGGGAAAACGAAAATCTCAGAATCTAGTGAAATGTCTGACGGCCTAATGCCTTCTAGTGCTGCGATGAGATCACCCTCGAAAAAGAGACCCGTGCCGCTAACACCAACGCCTCGAAGCCGCCCGATTGTATATTGCTCAGCTGAACCGTGGAGCTGAATTCGATCGAGTTCTGGCTTAAAGTTTTGAATCTGAGCAAAGTCGTTATTGCCTTCTCCAACGTAAAAGGCGTTTTGTTGATCGCCTAGTACAAAGGTTTCGCGATCGCGCCGCAAGTTAAATCGAGCCGATATTGCATTTTCCTTGAAAAGATCGATTTCGCCACGCCCCCTTCCTTCTTTAGGATCGACGCCGACGAGGATATCAGCTCCACCGCCACCCAAGAATTCGATGGTATCGTTGCCAAGCCCGCCAATGACAATATCACTGCCTTGGTCAGTCCGAATGTTATCGTCGCCAGCGCCGCCATCACTAATGTCGTCGCCATCTCCTGCGAAGATATTATCGTCTCCGTCTCCGCCTGAAATACTGTCGTTGCCATCGTTGGCACGAACACGATCATTACCACCAGCTGCAATGATGAGATCATCTGCCTGAGTACCGGCTACTTGGTCGTTGTTGTTGCCACGGATAATAATTGCCATGGGAGTTCTCCTAAGTAAAATAGGGTGTTGTGTGTAAAGTGAATAAATTTGCGCATGAGAATTCTATTGAAAGCATTTCCATAGTGTTCTCAAAGGCAGCCCGCCTGTGAACTCAGAAAAACGGAGAATTATCTTGTGCAAAATTGTGGCTTTCGTTTTTCCACAAAAGCAGCGACCCCTTCGCGACCCTCGGTAGAATTAGCACTGATGGCAATGGCCTGGCGCTCTGCATCTAGCTGACGGCTCAGAGATTGATCAAACGCCTGGTTCATTAATTGTTTAACCCGTCCAATGGTCTCGATGGGCATCGCGCTCACGCGCTTGGCTAACTCATAGGCCGTGACATCAAAGCTGTAGTCAGGGGCAACACTGGTGACGAGTCCTAGCTCTAAGGCTCTAGCGGCTGGGATTTTCTCATCCAGCAAGATAATCTCTAGGGCTCGCCCCATGCCCACGAGTCGAGGCAGGTTGAATGTGCCCCCGGCAGGTAAAGAGAGTCCGTAGGAGGTATTTGACTGTTTGAGATAGGCTGTTTCAGCCATTACCCTAAGATCAGACGCCAGGGCTAGAAATAAGCCCGCGCCTGCAGCAGGGCCGTTGATAGCAGCAATGACGGGTTTAGACATCTGGCGGATTTCTCGAACACAGTCATGTAGAACCGTGGTCAAATGCGAAAATGCCTTGCCGAGATTATCTGAGCCAACGTCCTGGGCAAATTTAAGATCGCCACCAGAACAAAACCCACGACCTTGACCCGTAATAAGAACGGCACGGGTGTCATCTTTTGACGCATCTACCAGGGCTTGCCACAGGGCAAAAGCGGTGTCTAAATCAATGGCATTTAAAACTTGAGGACGGTTGAAAATAATGGTGCGAATCTGATCTTTGGTGGTAACTAAAATAGGGGGTGTCATGGGTAAAAGATCTCCTAAGAAGTAATGAGTCTTAATTGAGAAGTCTGTAACTTATGGAAAGAGCTGATGGATAATCTCTGAGAGATCACCGTCTGCCGGGTTAGAAATTCGTTCAGCTGGGATATCTATGATGGCTATCATTGTTAAACCCAGTAAACAAAATCCTCCTGTCAATCTGAGAAGATTTGAAACGTTAAAATTCAGCATGGCCGTGCCTTGTGCCAGATCTGTGATTTTGTGAGCTGGTTCGATCTTAGAAAAAACAGCGTTCCAAACGTGTTCTTATTCTGTTCCTAGAGCATTCTTAATCCAAAGGAACCAAATCTTACTTACTTGTAAACCAAATAGTAGCTATTCTGGAAATCATGCTCCAGTCGTTCTACCGCCACACGGCTAAAGCCTGCTGCTTGGAGCATTTCTAGAGCCAGCTCTTCACCCCACATCGCCCCTAGCCCTGGCCCCCCGGCCGCTAATGAAACAGCGGTGCAGTGATTGCAGGAAATGCTATAGAGCAAAGGACCTACAAGATGATTTAGATTCTCCTCTAATTTGCTAGATGCCTGAATCTCTTGCATCAGATATAGGCCATCGGGCCGCAATGCTCGATAGATGTTTTGTAATACTACATCTGGCTGGGCTTGATCGTGGATGGCATCAAACGAGAGAATCAGGTCGTACTGGTTTTCTTCGAAAATCAGAGCGGCATCCTGTACCTGGAAGGTGACATTTTTGAGGCCTAAGCGTTGAGCTTCGGCCTTGGCCCAAGCAATGGCGTCGGCAGATAGGTCATAGCCGATAAACTGACTATTGGGAAACCAGCCTGCCAGGGTTTGCAGCACCAGCCCTCGACCACAGCCGATATCCACCACGGATATACCCAGAGTCAGCTGTTCTTTTAAACCAAATACCAGCGGTAGGATCTGGGTTTCAAGGGCAGCGACTACAGTTTGACCACTATCTTCGGCCATCACTTCATGGAAACGATGATAGGCAGAATAGGGAACGCCTCCCCCATGGTAAAAACAATCGACAATGGCATCTTCCACACTACCGATCAGAGGGATAAATTGCATGGTTACGGCAATATTGTTAGGGCTAGCACTACGGGTTAGCCAGGCAGCATGTTCCGCTGGTAGGGAGTATGTTTGGCTAGCACTGTAGTAGTCCACAATATGCCCAGTGACCATCGCGCCGAGCCATTCACGGACATAGCGTTCATTTAACCCGGCGGCATCGGCAATTTGCTGACTGGTGGCCGGTGCGAGGGTGGCCATCGTATCTAACAGTCCGGTACGGTGGCCAATGGATAGCATACCTGCCAAAGCACCACTGTTAAGCATGTCCAACAAGCCGTCAGCAAAGGCTTCGGATTTTTGGTGGTTGAAGGAGTTCTCACCTATCAAGGGAACAGGCTGTAGAGTATCTGTTGTCATTATGATCTCCAATCTGGATTTTCATAATTCAACGATAGACACCTTAGCGTTTCCCAAGCGTCCTTAAACCGTTCCCTAGCGGCAAAAACCCTATGGGGCCGTAATTGTAGCCGGTAGGGCATCGACTAAATCAGCGGACCAAATATGATCGTAGGGAACGTTCCCCTTTTGATAGGCAACTCTGACTGTTTCGGCATCGGCAGCGTTTAGCTCACACACACTGCGTTTGCGATCGCGCGATAAATACGTTCGTTTCCAGGTAATATTCCGCTCTGTCATACAGGGGGCAGACCGTTCCGCCAGTTCATCCCAAAGCGCCTGGTCAATGGGCGGATCATAGCTGGTTTCAACAACAATGAGAGCCATAGATAATTCCATCCGTAAACGAGATCGATTTATGAAGATAATATCTCAGCGATAGTCCCATTTTCCCATTGCTTTAGGGTCTGTTTAGCTTGATCTATCAGTCTCTGGGCACGGGCACTTAAGTTTTTGGAGGACAGTGTCTGCAGCGATTGTCTGTAGAGCTGTACGGCCTCGTCATCGTTTAGACGACAGGCACTGAGTACACATAGAGCATTAGCCACAGCTATATCATTGGGATGTTCAACAATGTTAGCGGCTTGGTGAGTCATTCTGGCATAGGTGAAAGCGGTTGCTCCGTCATCTTGCCGAAGGGCAATTTCAGTGCCATGACTGGCAATAAAACCTCGTTTACGTTGCGCATCCAGCTGATCAAGTTGGGTCAATGTCTCGGTCAGGGCAGTTTGAGTCTGTTTGTCTGAGGTGTTGCGATAGGTATGCAATGCAATTAAGGCTTCTGCAAAAGCAGCATCACTCCCCTTGGGCAAATTAGGTGCTAGTTTTAAGAGAGCCTGGGCATAGCTAGGCTCTGGCTGATGACTATCCCAGCTGGTCATAGCCAAATTATTTAAACAGTAACTCTCATTTAGCTGATCGCGTTGATTAAGTGTGTGGCTTTGAGACACTTGAAGGGCTGTTTTTAGGTGCTGACAAGCTAGGTCATAATCACCACGGTAACGATAAATACAGCCTAACCCCAAATCGATGTCACTAATAGATTCTCCTAACGGACTAGCGAGAGATTGGGCCTCCAACAAGATTGTTTCAGCCCGATCCATATCCTTTTCAATTTCAGCCAAACAGCATCCGTTTGCTGCCAAGCTTTCTGCTTGTAAGTGAGGCGTCGGTGGCAGGACATCAACCGCATCTAGACAGTGTTGATGGACATCGGTTAATTTACCTTGGGCGTACTTTAAAAAGGCGAGGGCCTGTCGTGCGGCGGCCTCTGCTTCTGCCAGGTTTAGACCCACCAGGTCCGAGAGCTGCTGTTGGATTTGAGCTTCTACGGTGGTTGCCTCTGAGGTGGACACACCGGCTAAAACCCTGGTGCGGAGAAGTTGGGCTGAGTAGAGGATGCGATCGCAGCTGGGCAAATAGTGACAATGCTCCAGCCCCTGATTGACCAGCTGAATCACATCGGTATAGGCAAACAGTTGCAAACTGCGATTTGCAGCTGTGACACTGGCCTTGGCTGCAAGGGCATGGTTGCCAGCCAGTCCGGCGTGATAGGCCACCTGGCTAGCCAGATCATCCTCTACGGTTTGAGCGTCTAACGTTTTAGCAAGCTGCCCATGAATGATGCGTCGTCGGGGCAACGATAGCTGAGCGTAGGCCCCCTGTCGCACCAAATCATGAACAAAATCATAGCTACCCTGCTCATCAAAACTGGTTGACGATACCGAATGCACTGGCTGCACAATCTGCTGTTGCTCCAACTGTTCTAGGGCTAGCAAAAACTGCATTGGCGGGTAGCTCGCTGCCAATGCCAAAGTCTCTGAGTTAAAACGTCGCCCCAGAGCGGCTGCCCAAGGAAGCAGATCCCTAGCAGCTCCATCTAACCGTTGCAAACGATCATCAATCAACCCGTATAAGTCGCTAGTTGCTTCAGTACTGGCCCGCGCGACTTCTAAGGCAAATAGGGGATTACCACCACTATCACCATAGATTTTTTGAGCATTCAGTGGGGGCGCTAAATCCCCAGATATCTCAGAATCAAGCAACGGTTTGACTAAACAAGAGATCGCATTAGCCGATAGAGGAGGAACAGCTACTTCCTGTAATCGTTTTGCTCGCCGCAGAGACGTTATCAAAGTGAGTACAGCTGTATTCTCTTGTAATTCTTGTTGTCGAGATGCACAAACAATTCGCAATGGCCCTTGCCCCATCAGGCGAAAAACATAGTGCAATAGAGCAGTTGAGGCCTCGTCCAACCAGTGAATGTCATCAAACAACAGTAGTAAAGGCCGTTCAGAACTAGCCACCTGAGCCAGACCCTGAACCATAGCATCTAATAATTGTCCTCGATTTTTTAAATCACTAGATGTATCCTCCAGCCCAGGTAAAAGATCAGATAAATTGGCTGCCCGCAGTAGATCTATCCATACACCATAGGAGCGCAATTGTTCAGCGGCAAATGCACTCCCCCAACAAATCTGCCAGCCATAGTGGATAGCCCTGTCAACTAGAGCTTCCAACAGGCGAGTCTTACCAATACCCGGCTCCCCCGTGAGTAATAAAAGAGGGGTAGGTTCTTCCAGGGGAGACAACAGCCATTGCTCCAACACACTAAAAAGCTGATCGCGTCCTACCATTGGGTTCTCAGCTTTTGGTGTCGGTGGAGACGGCGACAACGATGGGGATAGTTGAACCGGGATTATTGAGCCTGTTGTGGTTTTAGGAATAGCCTCAACAGTGTCTTCAGCGATTTCATCGGCTAACAATAGCTGTTGATAAATTCCAGCAGTAGTCGGGCTGGGATTCACTCCCAACTCTGTTTGGAGTGTGGTCATACATTGATGGTAAAGCTGCAGGGCCGTGGCTCGATCCCCCCTTTTCCCATAAAGCGTCATCAGGGTTTGGTAAGCGCCTTCCTCCAATGGTTCAGCATTTAACCATTGTTGTCCCATCTCAATTGCTTTGCTTATTTCTCCTCGGGTCTGTAGCTGTCGAGTCAGCTGAGCTAATGCATAGCTATAGGCTTTTCTGAGACGTTCTTGTTCAGGGTACAGCCAGTCCGCATCACAGTCTGGCCAAAGATCGCCTTGATAGGCCTGGATCGCGGTCTCTAAGGCATGAACAGTGCCAGAATCAGCCGCATCCGCTGCTAGGGAAGTTTCAAAAATGTCAAGATCGACGTCACAACGGATCTGAGGGTGCCAATGCAGGGTCTGTTTTGTAATAACTATTAAATGCTCAATGGTGGGGTAGGTCTGACGCAGATAATGCAGCTCTTTTCTTAGATTGGTGCGCGCCTGACTGTCGAGGGAATCTGGCCACAGATGTGCGGCGATACGGTGGCGGGACTGGGGGGCATGGCGATGTAAAATCAGGTAGGCGAGCAGGTGTTGCGATCGCAACCGCAGCTCTATCACCCCTTCTCCCTCTTGAACTAAGCGAAAACCGCCCAGCAAAGAAACCTTTAGCAACTGGGTTCCCACAAGTCAACACCTATAGCTTACAAAAGCATCAATGGACGTTGTAAGCTATTTTAGGAGAAAATTTAGAGCATACAACCTAGCTGATAAAATTAGTTGAAATTAGTTCTTGACGATTCCTTAGGGTATGGCAGGGGACTGTGCGACAGTCTGGCCTACTTATTAAAATCATTCAGTAATTTTAAGTGCCTTGAGCTGCTGGTTGAGTTGATCAATTTGTTGTTGCTTCACCGCGTCGCTCAGGCTCTGATTATTTTGAACATCTAGAATCTGCTTGCCAATGTCTAACTCTCGGATTGGATTCCAATCTTTATCCTCGGCTGGAATAAAGTCGGACCAGCCCATGGGGGTTAAAACGTCACTGTCTTGATAATCATAGAAAAATGTCCGAATATCGTTCTTTAAACAATCCGGCAAATCGCTACGATACGCCAGCGGTGCCGTAGGAATGATGGGTGAAGTCCAGATAACCTGAATTTTTTCGCGAGTCTCTGGGTCTAATTGCTCCATCATTTCTAGCGTTCCACTGTTGTTGGTGGCAACGTCTACTTGATCGTTTGCAGCCGCTAAAGCGGTTGCTTCGTGACTCCCTGAAAATACCAGCTCGTCAAAAGCCGTGTTGGGATCGATATTATTTTCGGCAAACACATATAGGCTGGGTACTAAATAGCCAGATGTAGAATTGGGGTCATTAAAGGCAAAGGTGAGGTCGCTGGCATTTTCGATAACATATTGGTCACCATTGCCTGCTTCTAGATCAATGCTTTTAAGGATAGGATTCTCTCGATTAGTAATCAGATGGGAATAATACCCTTGACTACCCTCAACACCAACCGCCCGCACAAATGCTTCGGCTTGGGAACGCTTAGCTGCCTCAATGTAGGCCTTACCTCCATACCAGGCCACCTGAATCTTACTTGCCCCCATGGCTTCGATCACACCAGCGTAGTCCGTCGCGTATAAGCCGTTGACCGGGCGTCCAATAGCCTCAGCCATGACGGCCAGAAGAGGTTCCCACTGTTGTTTAAGATTGGCTTGGGACTCGGAAGAGCTAATGCCAAATTCTAATTCAGCAAACTCAGGGGCACACATGTTGTTGGTTGGCTGTGACGCCGATGGTGAACAGCTAACTAACAAAAGTACGCCTAGCAGACTGTTGATTCTAGGCAAGAACTGTTGTTTTAACATGGTGCATTTCCTCTCTTGGTGATGGCAAATTAACTCGGATCTATGTTTTTGACTAGCAGACAGATCACAATTAAATTAGCGGTAGACTATCTTGAGGCTAACCAAATGGCTTGTTATCTTTTCATTCATGGCAATCGTCATGGTAAGTGGGCCTGGGCGCAAGTGGTTGATCTACTTGAACGTCGTGGTCATCGTGCCCATGCTATAGATTTACCAGGGCATGGGAATGATACTACACCGCGACATACGGCGAATGATTAGTAGACTCCACGGCGTGCTGCTCCTCGACCACGACCTCGCTGAGGCACTACTGGCTGTTGCTGTACGGGTCGAGCTTGGGATGTGGTCTGCTCATCCGTAGAGCCACAAAGATGACTGAGATCCACCATCTGGCCAGTTTCCGTTTGCATAAAGCACACGGGGGTATATGAGGGAGGAGGAGATTTTGCCATGGCAGCCATAGCACTTATGGCAACCAGGCTACTTGCGACCCAAAGTCTTAGAAATATGGTCATTAGATATTCCATGATAGTGTCGGATAACTGTCGAAAAACTTAGGAAATGTGCCCTTGCTAATAAGAGAGGATGCAAGGGCACATGCTTTACTCGGAGGCTGATTGGGAAGTGCCGAGTAAAACGCTGCATTGGCCAAGATTTAAAACCGTCGCTGAGATTTACTGCTCCACAGCCAGTTCAAATGTTAAATTCACCCCTTCTGAGGTGTTAAAGCCAAGGAACTTCTGAACAGCCTCACCACCAGCATTGCTATAGCGACCAGTTCCCCCAGTAATAGCTCGAGCCACGGGTACACCCACATCGGCAATTTCCCAACCATCACTGACAATGGTGTTGTTCCCTAGTTCTTGACCAAAGTTATACAGTTGCTGAGTAATGACAAACTCTCCACTGCTGGCGACTGCCCCTTCTTCACTAATAATCCAGCCGCGACAGACCCATCGTCCTTGCACCAGTGCTGGAAACTCAGGGCTACCGTCGGCATTGACGCCGTTACTACCATTGAGGGTACCAGCTGGGTAAATATAGCCCTGGGTAACAAACGAATTGCCATAGGCAGGAAAGCCATTACTCAGTAGGGGAGCATCATCAAAGACAAATCGAGTTGCATCCTCTGCCACATCAAATCGTAATACTTGAGTGCGGCTGGAAGGACGATTACTCTTAGTTTGAATACTGGATATTTCTGTTGCACCTACAATGTTTTTTTGAGGTGTCTGATCAGTAGTCGCCATGGCACCGCTACACACTGTTAATGTGGCCGCTGTTGCAACGATGGTAGCGACTAGATTCTGCTTACAAACGCGATTGGCAATTTTAACAAGCTTGGTAGATGTTTGGAAAATCATGATTTGTCTCCTTAATAGCTAGTGCGTAATTAAAAAAGTTGGAACAGTTAGAACGGTTGAGCTGATGTCCCTAATGGTTGAGATACTTCAGACCTAAACAGCAAACGTGAATGCTTCGGGCGTAGCAGCAAAGCCGAAGGTTTCAGTGGTCTGACCCACTACAGAGCCCACTAGATCGCTGCCGTCAGCACGGATAATATCGACACCGAAGAGAGTCTCATTGACTACAAAGTCCTGGAGAATATACTCTTCTTTGCTGCCGTTGAGAACAATGCGATCGCCCTCTGACAAACTAAAGTCCAAAATGGCCGCGTGGTCCACATCACCTTCACCCAGGTAGAAGGCAGTTTCGGCATTACCCAGTACAAAAAAGTCTGCACCGCCGCCGCCCGTAAGCTGATCAAACTCTCCGAATCCGGGCATACCGGCAACAGGATCAACGCCAATGAGCACATCATTGCCCCCGGTGCTGCCTGTGTCCGCTTCTACCGAGTCGCCAAAGAGTTCATCGTCTCCTAGGCCACCGATCAGCAGATCATTGCCGCCAATAGCCTGGTCCGCCAGAATAAAGGCATCACCAACAAGAACATCATTATTCGAGGCATCTGTGTCGGCTGTCAGGGCACCCAGGAGATCACCGACAACTAGATCATTTCCTCCTCGGGCATTGTCTGACAAAATAAAGGCGTCGCCAGAGACAAAGTCGCTACCGTCGTCACCAAAGACAGCGTCATTGCCACCACGGGTTTTGCCACTCATGGAAAAAGCATCGCCATAGACATCGTCATCGCCTGAGCCCCCTTCCAGCAGGTCATCCCCACCCCGGGCTCTCAGACTTATACGCTGACCATCGCCAAAGACCTCATCGCTGCCATCACCACCGAGGATGGTATCCCCACCGCCCTGGGCTCGGTCAGTAAGGGAGCCATCGCCCTGAAGCTGGTCATCGTCGTTGCCGCCTGCGATGCGATCGCTACCTCCAATGGCGCGATCGCTTAGGGAACCATCCCCTTGAATAAAGTCAGCGCCATTACCACCATTAAGCTGGTCGTCGCCGCCCCTGGCCCTATTCTTTAGGCTTTCAGCATCGCCAAAAATATCGTCGTTGCCATCATTGCCATCAATAACATCGGCCCCTCCACGGCCCCGATCTTTGATCAGACGGGCATCGCCAAAGAGACTGTCATTGCCGTTTTCTCCTTCAATAATGTCGTTATTGCCACGGGCACGGTCACGAATCAGGTTAGCATCGCCGATGAGAGTGTCATCCCCTAATGCACCAAAAATTACGTCCCGTCCGCCAATAGCCCTATTTCTCAAGGTGGCCGCATCGCCAAAGACAACATCGCTGCCCCCTTGGGCAAAGATAATGTCGTTACCACCGGTCTCTTTACGAGACAGATCTTTATCCGTATCCCCAAAAATGGTGTCAAACTCTGCGGTGCCTAACAGGATATCGCTGAGTAAGGAACCAATAATCGGTTGGTTAGGCCCAGTCGGTTCATCCATCGGTTCATCCATAGCAAGCTCCATAAAAGACTCTTCGGTTAATTTGGTCGTATCAACACCCTCAAGCACAGCCAGCACTTCGGCACCCACCAAAATGCGGTTATCGCTGAAGGTGAGGTCATCAAAGGTGAGGCCATTAGCTAAGCCAATAACATCAACCCCCACTTGAAAATCTGTAATGGTGTCAGTGCCCTCATCCATGGAAACAACAAAGGTGTCGTGCCCACTGCCACCAGAGTTGTCATCGCCTGTCAATGTGTCATTGCCAGGACCGCCATTGATCAGATCGTCGCCGTCATCGCCCCAGATCTGATCGTCGCCAGCATCACCAAATAGCTGGTCATTGCCACCTTTGCCGCCGATACGGTCATCGCCATCGCCACCAAAGATAGTGTCATTGCCACCGATACCTACCTGGGCATCACGGGAGTTGAGATCGCCCCTGAGAGTGTCATCACCACCCTCACCAAAAATTGTCTGGTCACCAAGGCCACCGGCAATCGTATTTGCCCGATCATCTCCCACAATGACTGTGGGCGCATTTGTTGACTGTCGTATTGCAGAGTTCATAGCATTCTCTAAAGCAAGCTGAGCAATGGTTCAATGGCTCAGGGTTGAGCCATTGAACCCGAAAAGACGAGCCCAAACAGCTGTCGTTTGAAACGAATAAACCTAATATTGGAAAGCAGCAGTGCGTTTGTTGTTGTCATCACGACCTCCGGATTACATACCATAATCAACATAGAAGTCTGGCCGTTTCAAAAACGTTCTGCAGCCGTTCCCCAGGAATGTAATCTAGGAATGTGTGCCACAACACCAGAAATGAGCTGATATGAGCTGATATCTCAGCATCTCTGTATTGGCGACTTCCTCATAGATGCAAAATCTTTCTCATATAAATACTGGCGGTAGCATGGTAGGTTTGCCGATACATCTCCTCGTAGCCAAGGGACGTGTAAAGGCGAATATTACCGACCATGATCTCATTGGTATGGAGCCAGATTTCACTGTAGCCAGCCCGTTGGGATTGTTGCTCTGCATGATGTAGCAGACCTTTACCCAACCCTCGTCGTTGCCAGGTAGGGTGCACAGCCAGATTGCTAATGTGAAAATGGTGGTCACAGGACGCTAGTACCAGTACAGCAACGAGTGTTTCATTCTCTTCAACAACCCATACTTGATCCTGATGGATGACCTGGCGATAGTCCCGCCGTATGGTGCGGGGCGTACCACCAATCTGGGGAATATACTTGTCAAAGGCTAGCTGCGTTAGCTGCTTAATTCCATGGGCATCCTTGGGGATAGCTGGCCTCAAAGTTAACCCAAGTTTGTCATACGAGGATTCTGAAGCCGTTTGCGGGTGGTGAGGCCCATGGTCGCTAGAGTCAGGCATCCCTGCAACCTATGGCAAGATTTGATGGACAATATTACTAACATCTCCTTCCACAGGTTCGAAGATGCGATCAACAGGTAAGGTTAGAGCCCAACAAATCATTGGAGTGACCAGTGTAATGGCCATCGAAAATATGACAACGAGTCGAAGTCCTTGAATTTGGCCAGGAGACATTTTTTATTCCTCAGGTGGTATGGAGTATCAGGTTCACCGATACCCCTTTATCGGTTTTTAGCTACGAAACATCCATTAAAGACTCAACACCATTTTCAGGGAAAGTTGTTGTTGAGGTTAGGGCTTCTAGCTTGTCAGCCTTATTGCGAGTGTCCATGTTGTCTAGTCTTAGCTGATGAAGGCCAGGCTGTTTGATCTCTTCTTTTTTATTGCGTATATCCAGATTCTCGATATAACGCTGATGCATGGTTGGTTCAGCAATCTCAGCTGCATGAGCAACGGTCGTAATAGCAGTTGTTGCTATCAAAAATGATATAGTGGAAAACAGGTAACGTTTCATAGTCAGGTCCTTATAAGTGGTCAAACGTTATTTCGGGTGGAAGGCATGTCGTGAGTGCATTTCCTTCACACTTCTAAGACTAAACAAAAACTTTGTGTTTGTCGTTACATAAAAACTCACTAGTTCTAGAAGATGAGATTTTGCGCTATAAATAGCTGTTGTGAAAAGGCTGAACACAGTAGGCTTTTTATGAGATATCTGTTGTAAAGTGCCCTCTTTTAGAAGGGTAGGTGTTGGAAGTAGAAGGGGTCTTGACAACTGTGGGGTATTTGCCTTTCCTCGAATATTTGTGAGGAACATCGAGCAGGCAAACCTCATATAACCTCATTGAGCTGGATGGCTTTGAGTACGGAACGCATTGGGAACGGTGATAGAACGTCGGCTTCGCTAAGGTTTGACTATCTTCGTTATATAGAACTCATCATGACAGTTTCTCAAGTTGACCTGACGGAAGCGTTTGCCGAGCGCATGCTGGACATGCTTAATAGCGCGGCTTTAGCCTTGATGACCTCCATCGGACATCGGACCGAACTCTTTGATGCGATGGCTGAGCTACCCCCGTCCACATGCCAGCAGATAGCAGATGCCGCTGGATTACATGAGCGCTATGTGCGGGAATGGCTAGGGGCTATGGTGACAGGAGGTTTCATCGTCTATGACACGGAACAGGATACCTATTTCCTACCCCGTGAACATGCTGCTGTTCTGACCCGTGCGGCCAGCCCTGATAACATTGCCGCATTTGCCCAATATATTCCGCTGCTGGGGTCTGTGGAAGATCCGATTATTGACTGTTTTTATAAGGGGGGCGGTGTGCCCTATGAGCAGTTTAAGCGTTTCCATCCGGTGATGGCAGAAGACAGTGGACAAACAACAGTGTCAGCTTTGATGGACCATGTGTTGCCCATCGTGCCTGGATTGATGTCCTTATTACAGCAAGGCATTCAAGTATTGGATTTGGGCTGCGGTAGCGGTCGTGCCCTCAACAAAATGGCTAAACTGTTTCCCAACAGTCAGTTTCGAGGGATTGATCTATCAGAGAGTGCGATCGCAACTGCCCGTAAAGAAAGTCAGTATCGTGCGCTGCCCAATATCCAATTTGACGTACAAGATGCCACCCAATTTGATGCCGTTGAACAGTATGACCTGATCACCACGTTTGATGCCATTCATGATCAGGCCCATCCCGATATTGTTCTAAAAAATATTTATCGCGCCTTAAAACCAGACGGTGTCTACCTGATGCAAGATATCCGCGCCACTACCAATGTGGCAGGCAATATGGATCATCCCGCCGCCCCTTTTCTCTACACCGTTTCCTGTATGCACTGTATGACGGTTTCCCTGGCCCAGGGGGGTATGGGGTTAGGAGCCATGTGGGGTAAAGAAAAAGCCCTATCCATGCTCAAAGAAGCTGGCTTTACCCAGGTCACCATTAAACAGTTAGAGCATGATTTTCAGAACTACTACTACATTATCCATAAAGTTTAAGCACAGTTTCAGGAGGACATTCAAATGTGTGCCATTTGCTCGGTAGCCCAGCGTGTTCAAAAGCATCGCAAAAATATAAGCCGTTGGCCAACAACAGAACAACTGACCCACACCATCTTGCTAAATTCATCTGCATCCAAGAGCAAGAAGCTCTCCTACTACAGTGATGCCCATTTAGCTGCGATTTTGGAACATGATAACGTACTACTAAATGATTCTCTGAATCAATAGGCTAAGGGCATAGAGGATTGCTAATATCCATTGACAGTCATCTTAACTGTCCATTACGTTAGTCCCAAGTCCTCTCAGGTCTCAATGTAATGAAACCCTACCCCCGTCAACTCAGAAGGTCTGCAGCTGGAAGTACCTTAGTGGCAACGTGTGGGTTTGCGCTCTCAACCACTCTCATCTACGTATTTCCTCAGCTATCCAGTGCTCAAATCATTCCAGACGGCTCCTTAGGCGCAAATCCATCAGTTGTGGTATCCGAAAGCGCTATTCGCACTCGTATTGATGGCGGGGTCCAACAAAACACAGCTTTGTTTCACAGCTTCCAAGACTTCAATATTGATGCTGATAACAGCGTTTACTTTGCAAATCCAGCAGATGTCGAAGCGATTTTCACCCGTGTTACTGGCACAAATCTCTCACAGCTAGACGGTACTCTTGGCGTATTAGGCACTGCGGATCTATTCTTGCTCAACCCCAACGGTATCATCTTTGGTCCTGACTCCCATTTAGATATCAGCGGTTCACTCACTGCCAGTACGGCAGGAAGCTTTGAGTGGTCTGACGGCAGTAGTTTTAGCGCGGTTGACCCAGCTATACCGCCTACGCTTACCGTTAGCCTGACTCCTGGTGTCCAGCAGGGGCTGTCAGAGCGTTCAGCAGACATTATTCAAGCAGGACAGCTCACGGTTGGACAAGATTTATTGCTTGTAGCCGACAATATTGATTTGCAAGGACGTCTAGAAGCAGGGCGAGATATGACCTTGACTGCATCGGATACGCTGCAGGTACGTGACGGTGCAGGTAGGCTGTTTGGTATAGTCGCGGACCGTAACACAACAATCAACACAGGTGAACAGGTAATTCTCAAAGACTCTGTGGTGGCTAATGACATTAAAATCACTACAGGTTCATTAACAGCGACTGACGGCGCTCGGTTAGTCATTTTTTCCCTAGGAGGTATTGAATCAGGTAACGTCAATATTACTGCCGACGGAACAGTCATATTTGCAGGAGAAAATACCCAAGAAGTCAGCGGCATCGAAAACCGCGTACCTTTTGATGGGACGATAGATGCAGGAGATATCTCAATTACTGCTAATCGTCTAGAGCTTCTAAACGGTGCTGTTATCTCTGCCTCAACAAGTGGAGAAGGCGATTCGGGAAAAGTCACTATCGCGATTAGCGAAACTACTCTACTAGAAGGAGAAGATAGCTCTGGTTTTGGTAGTGGTATCTTTAGTCAGGTAAATTCTGCAGGACGTGGAAATTCTAGAGGTATCTTTTTATCAACAGGAATATTGACTATCCGAAACGGCGGAGAAATATCAGCAACCTCCCGTGGACAAGGTGATGCAGGAACCATTCAGATCATTGTTCGTGATATGACCTCATTGGATGGTTTTAGTAGTAGGGGACTGGAGAGTGGGATATTCAGCAATACAGATATTTTTAGAGGCAGAAGACCTATCGGAGATGCAGGCAACATTTTTATTTCTACCGGTTCACTGTCGTTGACTAATAATGCGTTTATTAGTTCAAATGCTTTTGGTATAGGTAAGGCAGGGAGTATTACTATCCAAGCAAGAGATAATATTGTGCTCGTTGGTAGTTTTGAAAGAAGTGCAACCACTCAAAGTAGTAGTATCAATACTCAAGTGGCCGATACGGCTATCAGTCCGGAAGGGGGCAATATCTCGATTACGGCTCGCTCTTTAGATATCATTAATGGGGGTCGTATTGGAGCAAGTACGTTTGGCAAAGGAAACGCTGGCAATATTAGCATTAATGCAAGTGAGTCAATTTCGCTAGAAGGGGTAGATGGCTTTCCTGCCGATGGCATTTTGAGCGCAGTTTATTTTGATGCAACTGGAGACGGAGGAGAAATCAGCATCAACACTGGTTCACTAAGCTTGTCCAATACAGCAGGAATTCAATCATTCACTCAGGGTGAAGGAAATGGTGGACAAATTATTGTTAACGCTGACACTATGGAGATAACGACAGGAGGGCGATTGATTTCCTCGACCTTCAGTAGTTCTAATGCGGGATCCATTCAGGCTCATATCACTGATAGTTTGACTATTATTGGTGAGGATAGCGGTGTTTTTGCAGAAGCTGATGTTGGCTCTACAGGCAATGCAGCCAGTATCTTTATCGATCCAAGACTGATAACCCTGCGTGACAGTGCAACCATTGGGGTCAGAAATCAAGGTACAGGTATTGGCGGAAATGTTGGGTTGGTGTCAGATCAGCTTATACTCGACAACAACGCTTCTATTTCTGCAGAAACCGCTAGTAACCAAGGGGGAAATATCACTCTTCTGATCGATGATTTGGTGCTGTTACGAAATAGCAGTAATATTTCTACAACCGCAGGAACTGCTGGAGCTGAGGGCGACGGTGGCAATGTCACCATTGACACCAACTTTTTAGTCAGTCCGTTCGATGAGGATAACAATATCACTGCCAATGCAGACTTAGGGCGGGGAGGACGCATACAAATTACAGCGTCAGGTGTTTACGGTATTGAGAATCAGGCTAATGAAATACCTGTACGCAACGACATTACCGCTAGTTCTAATGCCAATCTCGACGGCGAGGTGAATGTTAATACCCTTGACCTTGACCCTACTCGCGATACAACCCGGTTACCCAGTGATACCGGTGCACCGGCCATTAGCCAACGCTGTAATCCTGGCCAGGGTGTATCTAGTTTTGTGGCGACAGGTCGTGGAGGTGTTCCTTTAGGACCAGAAGATGCGATCTCACCCCAAACCCTTTGGGAGGAACTCTACACACCCAGTTCTCAAGATACTGCCAGCGAAGCCTCCCCCACTTTAAGTACAGACACTCCTACAGCGCTATTTACAGAGGCCCAGAGTTGGGATGTTAATGCTGAGGGAGATATTGTTTTAACTGCAGGCAAAAACCATCCCTCCCCGCGCCGCACAGCTATCTCCCCAACCTGCTCACTGGCCGACTGATGAGAGATAGCTATGAACAACAGCTAATGGGGTACTGGATACCGCTCCAAAATAATTTGCCCTGGGAGTATGGAACTTGATATTGATCCTATTGGCTAAAGTATTCAGTCAACGCAAAAAACAAAAAGAGATTAGGAAATTTATTACGGTGAAATCTTGCCCAAAAGCTGTCTTGATTTTTTTGATGGATATCGAGACAGTTAACGGTAAATTTGCTCGTTTTGAGGGTATTAATTTTCGCATACTGAAAATCTTGCCAGGAAAGTTGCTTGTTACGTAACGTCAGCCCCTTAGCACTGAGACAAAGATTATCAAACGAAATCGATTCTCCATTTTCTAGGTCCGAGAGGTGTCGTTGCAATTGACTCGCAAGCATACCCTCCTGGATGGCCTCACCCAGCTGATTTGTACTTGCTACTTCAATGCCAAATTTGAGACACCCACCGGTTTGGGTATGGACCGTATAGTCATGGAATCGCTGTCCCATAACAGTGTTAATCGCCATATAGACTTTTCTAATGTCAGCATAGTGCAGCACTACAGCTTTATTCTGACGGTTATCTACTAAACCTTTTTCATAGAGAGTTAGAATTGGTTGAGAACTCTTTAAACGCTGAAAGCTACGCTGGACAAACCAAAGATGAGCAACAAAAGCAGGAATACCAATAATAGTTAGGACAGCAATAAGGCTAAGGGGTAATAGAGTTCCCCATAACGTCACTAAAAGTTTGGCTCGTTTTTTATTCCATCCAAGTTCGCCAATAAGATAACCCAGTTCAGCTGTGGGGGCTGTTGTCATTTGCATGGGTCAATACTCCTAGGGGTTAATAAATGAATCGTTTAACAGCAATATCTGAGGCAGTTCTTGAAACAGAGTTTCTGGGTTACTGACGTCTTCCTGGTGTTGACTCAATCGTTCAGGACAGGTTTGTTGTACCTGTTTCCAGCTGTCCGCAAATCGTGTGCGGTTGATCACAACAGCACCCTCTGGCCCCCAAGCTGCTTCAAAAACAAGACCTGCAGCCTCTTCAGAGGTCTGAATATTAAGGCGGTCATATAGGTTGATAATGGTGCCTTCCTGGGTGTAGCTAATGCCATCACCACAGTAGTCAGCCCGCAACATGCGCACGCAGGCTTGGTGATAATCGCGCATGTCTACGCCTTGAACCGTTTGCCAGGGTCGATAGCCTAAGAGAACACATTTAGCCAGGGTGCCGCCTGTACAGGCAAAGGTCACCGCCTCATTGGCAATGTGACTTGCCGTAGCATCCCACTCACCAGAGAGAGGAATCGCCTGGGCCTTACCACCAGACGCAGTCGGGTTGCAAACAGTCTGCCAGTGTCCCTCTTTAGTCTGATATTGCACCGTATAAAGGTAGGTCTCTTGTTGAGGATCACTGGTGTCTAAAACAGGTTCCATCACCCTGACAGGCAGGTCACTACCATCATCACCTGTAATAAATGGAGGCACCGGACGCTCTTGGCCATCAACAATCAGCGTGGTTTGTGATGCCATGGATAGGGGTGGCATTCCTACAGAAAGGAGAGCAGCCACAGCTGCAGGAATCGATAAAAATCTAATCATTACAAGTGAGACCTTTATCGGCCTGTCCATCCAAAGACGTGCTGTTCATCCTAATGCCTTTATGGGGCTGTCCATTATCGGAATGCCCATCAAGGGACGAGCTATTGAGCGTGATACCTTTGTGTGTGGCAATCGCGACATCGGCACTACCCACAAACAATGCACTGATGGTACTGAAACTCAATGAGATCGCAGCCTGACGCAGCTTGAAATTATACATGGTGAGTATTCTCAACGTTGGTTGAACTTGATAATTCACATAGGTAACAACTATCTTGTTTGCCTACGATTCAACCATAGAGAACTATTTAACGGCTGTCGTTACAGAAAATGTCTGGAGTCTGCGCTAGCAGTGGTTACGGAAAATGTCTGGTGATCGGTCTATTGGACTGATAAGAGGCTGGCTCGAAACTAGAATACCCGTAGATCGAGTTTCGATACCGGAGACTATCAGTCAGGGTTTTATATAAGACCAGAAACGTTTAGTCTTTTTCTGAAGCGAACGACTTGTCTGAGTCAATAAATTTGGTTTGCGTAAGATCGATGGTCTTTGCTCTGGCTGGCTGGCAAAACGATAGTGCAGAAAGAGGTGTTTGAAGGGAATATCGACATCCTCACCCCGGCAAAGTCTGGCAAAGTCAGTCGATGAATAGCCCATATAATGAATGCGATGAATCGGTTTCATCCCCTGTTGGTTATATAAAACCTGATCAACAGCAACAAAGGGGTCGGCATTGGCACAGTTACCGGTACGTTCTTGGCCATCGGTACTACGGGTAAAATTAAACAGGGGACGCTCAGCTCGTAGCGTCATGTAGTTAAACAAAAAGGCATCGTCCCACCAGCCTTGACCGTTGATCCAAACAGCTTCACCCTGATTAACTAACCGGTTAGAAAGACTGTCAAGCTCTTCATGGTTAAAAAGACCGCGTTTCGAGCCCCAAAAGCTAGAACAGTGCAGATGAACCCGAATATCCTCCGCTGTCAGGAAGCCTGTTTTTTCGATCAATGGAATATTGAGGGCGGCGTTAGCAGCTGGCTTAGCATGTTCCCAG